>NZ_FOFD01000003.1:600000-865606 GCF_900110865.1 Natrinema salaciae | reverse complement strand
GACCGCAGGGGTAGGATCCTCATTTCTTCCGGATGTATTCGTAGGCCGTCTGGGGTACATAACCCCTTCGGACTCGAGCCATCCGAGATGACGGAGTGCGTCGCGCACGCCGCCTCCTTCTTCGTATATAATCACAATCGCCGATCACTACTTAAGGCCTGCGAACTGCGCCTTCGAAGGTAGGTACTCACACACAACGAGAGGGTCGAGGATTCGTCAATATACTATTACTTAAGAGGAAAACCAGCGGATAGAAACCGGCAGCCCATCTACTGGTTGCTTCTACGAGGCGAACTCGGGGCACTCCTCGAACGACGGATTAGGGGTGTGAGGCGATTCGTTTCAAAATGGACGATACAGGAACAGATACAGTGGACTGTGAGACGGCGACTCGACTGGTCTACTTCTTGACAGGTACTATCGTATTACTCCGGAAGCGATACCGGTTCGAACTCTTGCAGCCCGAAGTACGTCAGTACGACGGCACCCAATCCGGTCAGGAGAAGCCCACCCGCGATCAGGTCCCCGAGGATCGGGATCAGTCCGATCACCTGTAACAACACCATGATAGCAACGGTTCCGAGACCGGTTGGCAGACCGACTCGAGGGGTGTTCAGTTGCTGACCTGCGAGATATCCCAGTGCGATGATTCCGTAGGAGATTATCAGCAACCCAATTAAAAGGCCGAGTATGCTCACGGGAAGGAGGATCAGGGTGAACGCCATGAATACGAAAACGGAGAGGAACGTGACGAAGAGGAGTGCACCCACGGTGAAGCTGATCAATGGATGATCTTGCACGGCTGTCCCGACAGTATCGAGCAGTAGTTCGTGTTTTCGGGAGAGCAGCGACCCCACAAGCGCCAGCATCAGCGTCGTCAGAACGAACGGCGTGTACGCCGCAACCGGGCCGGATTCGGCGGATTCGAACACGACAGTGGTCCGCTCCGTGATGACTGCGTCGTCGGACAGTTCCTCGCTTCCACCGATGTGCTGGAGTTCTCCACCGATCGTTGCACCGTCTTCGACGACGAGTGATCCGGAAAGTTGCGTCACGTCGCCGTCGACTGTTCCGTTGACCCGGAACTCGCCACCAATAACGTAGACCGGACCGGATACCGTTTCAGTGGACGGTACCGTGATCGTTGCGTCCCCGACGATTAGCGCGCCCCGGTGTTCGGTCATCTCGTGGTCGCCTTCGATAACGAACTCGGTGGTCTCGACGTCGGCCCCACCCGCCGATATCATGAGCAGCACGATTATCAAGAGCGGGATGAGCTCCAGATTCATGGCGTCGTCCCTCCACGAACCAATTCGACCATCCGATGCGCGTAGAGCAGCACCGGCAGCGTGACGACGAACAGCAGTGCCAGCGCGTTCACGTACGTCAGGTGGCTCAGCAGTGAGAGTCCGCTCCCCTCGGAGTACAGCGCTAGCGAGGTACTCAAGAAGGTCGCCAGCCACCCCGCTATCCCGACGCCGAGTGCCGTGTGCGTGCCGATCGTCTCGGGCGTGGAGAGGTCCGGCCAGAGTGCGAAGTTGAGCGTCGTGTAGAAACTGACCGCGAGCACGTAGAACATCGGCAGCACCAGTGGCGGGGAGTTACCTGCGCCAAACTGGACGTGGAAGACGTACAGGAGGTGTGTGAACGCGAACAGACCGAACACCCAGAGGAACAGCCAGTTTCGATCGAAGTTCGTGTAGACGACGCCAGCAGCAAGCCCCCCGACGACGTGCAAGACAGCGATAAACAACCGGACACGCAGATCGGGAGATTGTCAGGACGTGTAGATGTACAGCGGCGTCTCGATGAGCCGGAGAAAACCCAGACTATCGATGAAGAAGACGCCGAACATCAGTAAAACTGGCCCCCAGAACGCGAAACTCGACGTTCGGACCGGTATTGGCCGGCAGAACCGACCAGTCCCGAACGCGTCGCGTTCGTGTTGACTGGCGAGGCGATCGACGAATCGGAACCGCCTCACCGAGAGAACGGCGAGAACGAGGACTGCTGGTACCATCATCACGCTCATGACGAAGCTGAACTCGTCGATTCGCCACTCGAGCGGATACAGGGCCGCAACGAAGAACGACAATCCAGCCACGATGGCAGCAACGTACCCGCGGTCCCTCACGGGAACGAAATCGAGCATGAAACTGAATGTAACCGGGATTCCGACGCCGAGTGCCGTCGAACAAACGAACACCCAGAGTGCGAACTGCTCGACCGTGCTCACGTGTGGGGCAGCGATCGTCAGAAGCAGTTGGACGAGAACGACCAGAAAGAGCAACCGGAACTTTACGTACAGGTCAGTGCTCCATCCACGCCGATCCATCGAGACGCCGCTGGCGACGGCTGCGACGAGGGTGAGGAGCGCGAGTATGGCCATCACTATCGACACGTCCCCGGGAGACATACCGATCTGCTGTGTTCCGAGATCAGTCAGTCCCAGTTGGACGAATGTGAGGTTGTAATAGTACCCGGCCGTAAGCGCGGACACATAGAGTAGATAGCCAGTGATGGGTGTCCACTGGCGCTCGCGGAGAAACTCGAGGAGTTTCATGGAGTGCTGTAATCCACTATCCGGCATAAATATGGTCTATGTCCCTACACATTGGCAGCAATGTAACTCAAATGTGGTTGAGGAATTCTTGCGTCTCCGTCGTGGGGTAGTCGAAGTGACAGCGATTTCGAGAAAGATGTCTGTCCCTCAAACAGTACTTACTCCTGTAATTCTCTGCAGAGTCATAAGACGATAGTGAACACACCATGACTCAGAGTACCGCGTATACGCTGGCCGTCGATGAAATTCAGGGGACAGCGTCAGATAGCCGGAACCGTGCGGGCGGTTTCTTCGTTGTACTTGCCGCCCAGTTTCTGGCGGTTGCCATGCGTACAGCAGCGATGGCCCCGAGCTACGACTTCGGTGCGGCCGCCATCAGTGATCTCGGCGTCATTGCTGAGACCGCGCTAGTGTTCACTATCTCGCTCATCGCAGTCGGCCTGTTTCCCCTCCTTGGCGGGTGCTACTGCTACCGAATACACGGAGAACGCTGGCTCTTCGCCACCTTCGCACTCGCCGGCGTTGGTGCGGTCGGTGCCGGCGTCTTCCCGCTCGATACCGGCGGACTCCACTCGCTATTCGCGCTCCTCGCGTTCGTATTATCCAACGGACAGGCCCTCGGAACGGCAACTCGCTCTCCGGGGTAATGCGGGCGATCACTCCTCGCGGGAGGTATCGGACTCGTGTTCGTTGTGCTCATGGCGGTGGGTGACGCCAGCAACGCGGCGGCGCTCGGCCCTACCGGCCACGGCGGAGCCGAACGGATGATCGTCTACCCAGTGATGCTCTGGCTGGTAGCCTTCGGTGGCTCCCTGCTCGAGAGTCCCGTTCGGCCTGTTGCAACCACACATTGAGGCGATTCGCTACGAGAACAACCTCGAGTTCACGGTGCGATCGTTGCGTTCTCTGTGGCCTTCGTGACGGCCGTTGTTGGATGGGCAGGAGCAGCCGTTTGGCGCTGGTATCGTGGCGCAGAACGATCCCGGGTCGACTCTCCGCCCCGATTCGCGCGGTGGACAAGCGGCATCGCTGCTGGCTGTTTTCTCCTTTTTATCGTCGGTTTCGCAGGAGCGCTGGCGATGCGGCCGACTGCGTTTCTGTACGGAGACCGGCTACTGTTTCGGCTTCTCACGATTCCTTCACTCGTCGGGGCGGCGTCGGGGCGGTAGCGAGCGTGTTGACGGTAGTCTTCGCCGGTATCGCCATCCGGAACCGAGAATGGGGACGCTGGACGCGGGTTCACTACACGGTGGTCGCGCTCGCTGTAATCGTGTTCACGTGGCTGCTCTGGTACCAGATGTGACCGCTGGATAGTCAACAGTGAGACGTATCGCTATGCTGGCTCCCGATCGGCGTTGACGGTCCTGCACCGGTCGGCCCGAGACGTGTGACGCCGGGTGGCCTCCGTGGGTACTACGTCTCTCCGCCGACGTCAGCCGCTCCGGGAATCCGTCCGCGAGCGAGGGACTCGCGGCCATAATATGCGACTAAAACGACGACGACGAGCAGTTGAACTAGCAACTGCGCTACCACGACCGTCCCGACTGCGTGTTCGTCGACGACTCCCTCGACGACGATCTGGTCTGGCGCGAGGGGGAGGATTACATCCGCCGAGTTCGCCATGGCGTGGAGGACCATCACGATCAGCACGCTCCCCGTCCCGTTGTACGCCCACGCCAGGATGATCGAGAGGAGGAGAATGCCGAAGAACCAGCCGACCTGGTTGACGAGTGGAAACTCGGAGTGCGGTGTGACGGGCGCGAAAAAATACGGCAGATGCCAGCCGGCCCAGACGACGCCGATGATGAGACTCGCCGTCAACGCGCTGTAGTGGTCGTTCAGTCGGGCTTGAGCGAACCCCCGCCAGCCGGGTTCCTCGTTCAGACCGCCACTGACGAGCAACGCGAATAGGAAAATGCCGACGAATAATACGGGTGACGGCATCGCCTGACCGAGATCGACTGGCCCACCGATACCCACGAGTAGGCCAGTGACGGCCGCCGCGATACCGACCGGAAGCCCCAGTGCAACGATCCACCACTGCCAGCCGACCCGCCAGCGCGTGAGTTGTCGTGCCCACGCCCCGACATCGTCCCCCCGCAACCACGTTACCGCTGCTGCACTGATCGGCGGGCCGAAACTACCGACGTAGATGAGAATCGCTGCGGTCAAGCTCGGTTCCATAAACAACGCTGGTGCCGAGATGATCCACGTGTAGGCGTATGCGCCCACGAAGAACGCTGCAACCGGATGGTCGTTGATCCACGGAAATCGACTGCTCGACATAGTCGGTACTACTCGAACAGCACGGATAAAGTTGTATGCTATCTTATATATTGTTGGCGAAAACACGGTACTGTATTTGAGATATCTGTCTGACAAGAACGATGCTCTCGAGGGCGGGTACGACATCGCGACTACTTTCGAGACCAGGTTCGTCATTCGATAGAACCGCTATACGGTGCTGATACCACCCCAAATCCGACTGACTGAAAACCGTACGGATGCTGGATACGTCCGTCGAACTCGAGCAACGTCGTGAGGCCGGGGTAGTGCTCTGCGACCACCCGATATGAACACTCGTGCTTGACCCGGAACGAGGCCTCGTAGAGGGTCATACGCGTAGAGATGGTCGAAGGAAGATCTGCGGTACCGGTCATGTCCCGCACCACCTATAATCTAATACTTCTCGTATGGGTGAATACTGATGGCAGAGATTCACCCAGAAAAGCTCAGCGAACGATTACAGGCCGGCGAAGACGGCCTGCTCGTACTCGATATTCGCCACGAAGAGGAGTACGACGACTGGCATATCCCGGACAGCGTTAACGTCGACGTATACGACCAACTGACCGACAACCCTACTGCGGCAACGGACGCCCTCGGAGACCTCCCGGATGAGACGGAGATCGTTACCGTCTGTACTGCGGGCGTCGTGTCGCAAACCGCAACGGACGTGCTTCAGGAACTCGGGTACGACGCCGAGACGCTCACGGACGGGATGAACGGCTGGAGTCGTGTTCACCGGCACGCACCCGTTCCCGTTGACTTCGACGACACGCTAATTCAGGTTGCACGTCCCGGGAAAGGCTGCCTCTCGCACGTCCTCATCTCGGACGGAGAAGCCGTCGCGTTCGATCCGTCGCAGTATCTCGAAGAATACGAGGCAATTCTCGACGACTACAACGCCGAACTCGTTGGCGTCCTCGACACGCACGCACACGCAGACCACGTCTCGGGCGCTGCGGAACTCGCCGAACGACACGGCGTTCCGTACTACCTCCACCCGAAGGATGCACTCGCTATCGACGCAACTCCTGTCGAGGATGGGCAGACCGTGCCGGTCGGCCAGCTCGATATCGAGGTCATCCACACGCCGGGCCACAGCGAAGGGAGCGTCTCGTTCGATGTCGATGGCGCAGCGCTGATTACGGGCGACACGCTCTTCCACGAGAGCGTGGGCCGCGTCGAACTCGGCGTCGAAGCAGGGATCGAAGACGCCGACGTCGAAGGGAACGCCGCGACACTCTACGAGAGCCTCCAGCGGTTGCTGGACCGATCGGACGACACTGTTGTCTTACCGGCACACGACCCCGGCTCACCCGAACCACCGGTGAGCTCGACCCTCGGTGAAGTCAGAGAACAGAACGGTGATCTCAGACGCGGCCGTGAGGAATTCGTCCGAGAACTCGCTTCGGACGTCCCGGATCATCCGCCGAATTTCGAGCGCGTCAAGCGGACGAACGTCGGTCAGGAATCGGTTCCTGCCGACGAACTGGCCGAGCTGGAACTGGGGCCCAACAACTGTGCGGCTGAGTGATCGATGAGTATGGCAACTGAACTCGACCAGGGGATCCGCGAGCACCTCGGACAGTTCTCACTGCACGTTCTGTTAGTGTTCGCCACCGGACTGACGATCGGGTCCGAGCGCACCGTCGTGCCCGTTCTGGGCGAGGACGTACTCGGCGTCAAGTCCGTTCTGGTCATCGGCTCGTTCGTCGTCTCGTTCGGGTTCGTCAAGGCCTTGCTCAATCTCTACGCCGGGAAGTGGGGCGAGGAGTACGGCCGCAAGCCAGTCCTCGTCCTCGGGTGGGCAACCGCGTTACCCCTCCCGGTTATTCTCATCTTCGCTCCCAGTTGGGGCTGGATCACGGTCGGGAACGTTCTCCTCGGCATCAACCAGGCACTGACTTGGAGCATGGCGATAAACGCCAAAATCGACCTCGCAGGTCCCGACCAGCGCGGTCTCGCAGTCGGTATTGACGAGGCGTTCGGCTACTCGGGCGTCGCCGTCGGCGCGTGGATTACGGGCGTCATCGCTGGCCAGTGGAGTCTCCGGCCCGAACCGTTCTACTTCCTCGCAGTGGTCGTCGTGCTGGCGTTTCTCATCTCGATCTTCCTGATCAAGGAGACCGTCCAGTATGCACAGGCCGAAGGTGATGACGACCACCACGATGCGAATCTCCCGTTCAACGAGGTGCTGAAGCGAGCAACGTACGGGGACAAGACGTTGTTCGCCGCGGCACAGGCCGGCCACATCGAGAACTTCGTCGATACCCTGTTCTGGATCGCAGTGCCGCTGTATCTCACGAGCCAGGGGCTCGGCATCGCAGCAGTCGGTGTCGTCGTCGGCGTCCACAGCGCGATGTATTTCCTCCAGATCGCGACTGGAGGGCTTGCGGACCGTATCGGCCGCCGTCCTCCCGTAATCTGGGGGATGTTCCTCGCAGGGGCCGGCGTACTTGGGATGGTATTCGTCGATGGGGCTCTCCCGTGGGCCGTTCTGGCCGCCGCCTCCGGATTGGGAATGGCGTTGCTGTATCCAAACCTGATGACGGTCCCGAGCGACGCAGCCCACCCGACGTGGCGGTCGGCTGGAATGGGCGTGTACCGGATGTGGCGGGACTCCGGCTACGGAGTCGGTGCAATCCTGATTGGCCTCTCGATGCAGTTCGTGAACGCCGAGGCGGCGTTCTACATGACTGCGTTCCTGATGTTCGTCTCCGGGGCGGTCGTGTACGTCTGGATGGAAGAGACTCACCCCGACTTCGGTACACACGAGCCACCTGCCCCTGCTACAGAAACACCGATCCGAGCAGCGTCCGAAGACTAGGGTTCGGCGGAAAACCCCGTTATCTGGCGCTGACTCTGCCGGATACCCGCGCTCCCTCAACCCGCACTCAATTTGAGACACCGTTGCTGAATACGCACGTTCCATTCAGCAGCGGCCGCTCATTCTACGTGAACACCGTCAGCAACGGCGTGCCGGTTACAGAGCATAGATTCAGCAGCTTCCGACGCTCAGTCAGAAGTGGGGCGGGCGATGCAGCGGAATGCGGTACCGCTGTGCGTGAACGCTGGTGACGTGCTCAGAGAAGAGGCGATCCGCAACGCGGAATGTTCCCACTTGCAAGCGGTGACAACCTTGCGTCGTCTGCACCGACATCAACAGCTGCCAGAGTCCCACTAGATACTTATTCTACTCGCGCAGTCGTGTCGTTCTCTGCGGAGGCACAACCCGGAATCAGCATCAGAATACGCAGACGAGAGTGACGAATGACGTACAACGAACAGGGAGACGAAAGATCAAGAGGTGACACCATGTCCATTAACGAAGACAGACTCGAGGAACTGATAGAAACTGCCACTACCGATATCGGCGCGATCGCGTACGCACCGCTGGCCATCATCGGCGATCGGCTCGGACTCTACGATGCGCTTGCCAAACACGGACCGCTCACGACACGCGAACTCGCCAACCGCACTGACACCACTGAACGGTATGTGCGCGAGTGGCTCGCCGCCAGTGCAGCCAGCGATTACGTGAGCTACGACCCCGAAACGGAGCAGTATAGCCTCTCTCCTGAACAGGCACTCTTACTAGCCGATACGGAAGGGCCAGCGTCCCCCCTTGCGGGCTTGTTCCAGATCGCCACCGCCGCTGGCAAGACCATGCCCAAGATTGAGACAGCCTTCCGCACCGGTGAAGGTGTCGGATGGCACGAACACGATGAGGAGGTCTTCCAAGGCATGATGCGCACCTCCGAATTCGACTTCAAGGAAAACCTCGTCTCCGACTGGATTCCCGCCCTCGAGGGGGTTGACGAGAAACTCCAGGAGGGCGCACGAGTCGCTGACATCGGGTGTGGCCACGGCGAATCGACAATCACCATGGCTCGAGCCTATCCCAAATCGACGTTCGTCGGATACGATTACCACGAGGGATCTATCAAACCGGCGCGCGAGCGCGCGGCTACTGCCGGGGTAACTGATCGGGTCAGCTTCGAGGTTACGAGGGCCAAGGAGTACGACGGTGATGAGTACGACTTCGTCACCTCCTTCGATTGCCTGCACGACATGGGTGATCCAGTCGGTGTTGCAGCACACGTCCGAGAGACGCTCGCTGACGACGGCACGTGGATGATCGTGGAACCACTTAGTGGTGATCGGGTGGAGGAGAATCTGCATCCGCGTGGGCGGCTGTATTATTCGGTGTCTACGATGATGTGTACGCCAAACGCGCTCGATCAGGAGGGTCCCCACGCGTTGGGCGCTCAGGCTGGGGAAGAACGGCTACGTGAGGTGGTCACCGAGGGTGGCTTTTCGGAGTTCCGCCGCGCGACCGAGACGCCACCGTTCGAGATGGTTCTCGAAGCAAAACCGTAGCGGGGAGGGTGTCTTTATCGTGATACGAAGACACGACCGCGGCGATTTCGAGGCGGCTGACGCCGTCTCGAATAGTCTACGACAATCTCTACGAATCCGCGCCCGAATCAACTCTTGCAAGGCCACTCTCAGCGAAGCCCGGCACCCTCGGCGGCGTCCGTCTCGAGCGGGTCGACCGGGTCGCCGTCGTCATCGAACGCGCCCTGGTCGTAGAGGTCGATGAACGGGCTGAACCGCTCGGGGAGGACGGGCAGTCCCACCTCGTGGAATGCAACGAGCGCCCGGATGGCGAAGCGGCGCCGCTTCTCCGACCGGTCAGTCCCGACAGTCTCGACCAGCGTCTCAGCCAAGCCGTCCGGGACCGTCTCCCAGTGTTCGGCTGTTTCTTCGATTAATTGCGAGTGTTGGTAGCGAAGGGGTGGCTCCCATTCGGCGCGGGCGAAAGCGTCGGGAACGACGTGGGCCGCGAGGTCGGGATGGGCGTCAACGAGTGCGGCCAACGTCTTCCGGACCTCGCTTCTGGGCAGGTTCTCTGCGAGGATTTCTGGGACGGTCTCGATGGCAGCTGGATTCCGGTCGGCGACGTCGACCACGAGGTCGCGGTAAAACCGCGAGCCGTGGTCGAGTTCGCCCTCGACGAGTAGCCGATAGCCATGGCGGAGCTGGTCGGCGACGAACTCCGGGTGGTCCGGTGCGAGGAGAGCGAGCGGGTCGGTCTTGTCAGTTGCCGCCGTGTCCCGGGCGACCATGGCGGCGAGCGTTTCGGCGGGCGGGTCAAACGACCGGTCGGCAGCACGGACGAGCCGCGAGATTGCGATCAGATCCGGATCGTTGCGCCGCCATCGGTCGGTCCTCGTGTTCGCGGCCGTGAATCTCGTCCGAAGGTGTTCGTACACGGGGCCGACCGCGTCTCGTCTGGTCAGCGCCACCCGAAGCGCGAGTCGCGGGAATCGCCAGCCAAGCGCCCTGGAATCGTTACGCTGGGCAGCAGTGACGACGTCGTCCGCGATGTCCCCAACAGCGACGACGCCTGCTGACGCGAGCGTATCCAGCAGGCGGGCCGCCCACGAACGCACCCCGCGGCGATCGTCGTGGAGGCGTTCGGCGACTGTCTCGGCGTGGGCAGCCAATAGCGAGCCGTCGTACTCCTCGAATCCTTCGTCGAGCGTCACAAGAGCGGCGTGACGGGGCGAGGCGACTGGTCGCGTATACGTACAGTATGCGTTCAGCGGGTCACCGAACGTGTCGACAAGCGTTTCGACCGCGGCCGCGGGATCGGAATGGATGCCGATCAGCTCCGCTCCGTGTGAGAAAGCAACCTTCCCGACACGTCGTCGTACCGCCGGGTCGGGGTCGTGCAACAGCTCGAACAGCGTTGCTGCGATGCGTTCCCGCGGAATTGGCCGGTACTCGTCGTTTTCGAGGGCCTCTTTCACGATGTCGCCGAGTCGGCGAGGGTTTGCTGCCGTCTGGCGGACGACCGGCGACTCGTCACCGAGCGCGTCGAAGACGGACGCCGCAACTTCGGACTGGTCGTCGACGTACTCGTCGCCATAGACGGCGACATGACCGGCAACGAACACACCGACGCTCCTGGTAGCGGGGTCGGTCCCGTCGAGCATGGACAGGAACTGCGCGACGACGGACGGTGTGAGGTTGTCCCACCAGTCGAAGTCATCAAGCAACAGCTCTAGGACTTGCGGCGCGAGTGCGGCCCGTTCGCCTGGATCGGCTTGGTCGAGTCGGCGAGCCAGATCCACGAGGTCGTCAGATTCAGACGGCGGCATGAATCCCGTAGCGCATCCGGTAGTAGTCGAAGTGCTCGCCGTACCACCAGCGACCGGGGGTCGAGCGGAGTTCGTCGGTCGGGTCCGTCGACTTGTCGAAGCGTTCGTAGTATTCGCTGACGGTGGCACCGCCGCCCCCTTCCCGCGACGCGACCCAGACAAGGCGGTCGATGTGGTCGCTCACCGCACGGAGTTCCGATACCGGCGCGGAGTGATACTCACCGAATAGGACCACTGAATCCTCGATCTGTTGACCGTCCCGCGCCCATTCGTGGTTGAGTCCTGTCTCGAGTACCACGGCTGGGTCTCCACCCGCTGTTAGTTCCGCGACGAGCCAGTACTGGTGTTCCGCCATACTGAGGGGTCACAATGGTCCCACTAAATCCTGTGGAACGGCAGCATGATCGACTTCCACAACCAGCAAGCGATACCCGCCGGCGGGATGGGTGGAAGGCCGCCACGGGCGCCGACGACTGCCTCGAAGATGCCGAGTTTGCAGATGCCGCCGCCGAAACCGAACGCGAAGCGGTTGCCAACGACTGCTAGCGATTGTTGGAGCGATTTACCGGTACCGGCTCGGCCTCGGGGAAGTGATAGCTCCCGTCGAGAATCTCCTCGCGCGGACCGTACAGTCGGATCGTATAGTTCCACCCCTCTGGCGTGTAGAGGTAGTTCGGCTGGTCGGGATCACCACCGAAGTGAATCGTGACACTGCCGTCATCGTCTCGCTCTGCGGTCACGTTGTTGATCGCGTACGCGTCGTACTCGTTTTCCTCGAGATACCAGTCGCTGTTGTAGACGGTGACCGACCAGTATCCGTCGACGGGGACATCCTCGACGGTGAGCGTATATACCGTGTCGCCGTCGTTCTGTTCGGGCGTTCGCCAGAGAACGAACTCGTCCGTCTCCGGACTTCCGCCCCAGGCGATCGCGGTGCCGAGGAGGTGCTTGACGGGATCGACCTCGTCGGCTTCGCCCCACACGCCCCGGGAGTTGTCCATCGTCTCTCCGACGGTGATGAGTGCCTCCCGGGTCTGCTCGAGCGATTCCTGATCCCAGGTGGGTATCTCGAACGCGCCGGGCGATCGTTGACTCGCCGTGATCTTGTCTTGGACGGCGTGAACAGTCTCGATGTCGTCCGGATCGTTTGGATCGAATAACGTGCGGACCAGGACCAGACAGTATCGTGTCCCGATCTCGTCCTGTGTCAGCGTATATTCGCCGGCGGTCGTGGACGATCCCCGCAAGTAGTTATCTTGATTGATGACGATCAGCAACTGGTAGCGGTCACCGGTGTCCGGTTGGGAGACGGTGACCGGCTCGGTCAGATCGAAGACGCCAGCCGAGTAGAGCGTATCACGATTCATCTGGATGACGTCCTGTTCGTCGATGGGAACCAACTCTCGGAGGTGATAGAACGCTCCGAACCCGCCCAGTTCGGCGTATCGCGCGAGGTACGTGTCGGACTCTGCGCGGGGGTAGTTCTCCCACGTTACCGGGACTGGCTCGTCATCTTCCGTCTCGTTTTGAGCCCGGTGGACATTCGCCTCCGGGGAGTGTTGGCTGGCAGTGGCGCTGCCGCCCCCCATCGCGAGTATGCCGGCGAGACCCGCCCCGCGAAGTGCAGTTCGGCGCGTTGCCTGCAGCGGTTTGGAGTCCGGTTCTGGCGTCGTGTGGTGTGGCTCGTTGCGCATGGCTCATGCCTCTCCGAGTGGCCCACAGCAGTTACTGTTGGAGCCGGCTCAGACAACTACACGCTCACATTCCACATAAAATACCATCCGGTTTGATTCATAATATATCGATGTAATCACGGTACGGGTTTGATGACGAACTCTCAATCCGTACTCTACTCTCTGCTTTCAAGTACCGAGCGAACCGATTGGTCTGTTGCCGGGGTGGGTCATGCTGCATTCGCGCCTTGTCTGCAACAGGACGTGATCGGGCTCCCAAACTACGGCCGAGATCAGTGTTCCGCATACGGCGGCTGTATGCAGGAGGGGTTTCAAATTGAGCCTGCGTTCTCGAGAGTGTGATCACAGTCGTGTCACTTCGCGGTAACGTAGGTGAGGAAAGCCAGAGCGACGGTCTGGAGCACGCGAAGGGTGGCTACGGACTGCTGGACGCCTGGGGAATTAGCGTAGAGCATCCCGGTGCTGAAAAAGAAGTAAATTGCAACGACATTCTCGAGAAGGAGAGTAACACCGAACATGGCCAACCCTGCGGTCATCTCGGATCCGAACGTTCGATAGTTGCGGACCCAGATGACCGTCAACACCACGAGGAGGAGTACGTTCACTGCCGAGAGAAGGGTCGCCACCAGCATCCAGGGTCCCATCGCCCCCGCCATTCACATCGCCTCCAGAACGGTTTCGAACTCCTCGCGGTGTCGCTCGAACCGATCGGTCAGGAAGTACAACTTCCCGTACTCGTTGCCACCGGATTCGATAACGTCGTGTTCCTGTAACATGTCGAGGTGGTGTCTCACGGTATTGTAATCGACGTCGAGGCACTCCGCGAGCTGGTTGGCGTTCCGGGGACGGTCATCGAGGGCGGCGATGATGCGCGCACGGTTCTCGCCGCCACGGGTGCCAACCAAGAGATACCAAAGTGCCTTCTCCATCCGTGCGTGCCATCGTATCGGGGGATTATGAGTCCGGCGTTCATCCGTGTACCGTTTTCGTGACCCAGCCGGTCGCCCCACTCGGGAACGCGTCCGTCCGCTCTTCGGGCTGGAGGGTCCCCTCGCCGTCGATCGCCCGGACCACGACCTCGTGGCTGCCGTCGGGTTCGAACTCGTAGCGCCACTGTCGCCACACGTCGATCCCGGGGAGCGGCTCCGAGAGTTCCGCGTCCCGCCAGGTGCCGCCCCCGTCAACCGAGACTTCCACGCGCTCGATGCCACGCGTCCCGGCGTAGGCGTGGCCGGCTACCTCGACGTTCTCGCTGTCACGGACGGTGTCGCTCCAGAGTTTGGCGACGGTGTTGACCGGCCCGGTGCCGTGCCAACCACGCTGTTCCCAGTAGCCGTCCATCTCCTCGTCGAGGAGTTCGATCTCGGTGAGCCACTTGACGTTCGTCTCGCCCCAGTGTCCCGGAATCAGCACGCGCACCGGATGGCCGTGAGACTGGGGGAGCGATCGGCCGTTCATCCCCCACGCGAGTAAGCCGTCTTCGAGGGCCTCGATCGGGAACTGGACGAAGTACCCGTCTTCCGCACGAAGCATCGCACACGCACACTCGCCCTCGGGGTCGGCCTCCTCGAGGAGTGGTTTGATCGGCGTCCCGGTCCAGACGGCGTTGTCCAGCTTCTGCCCGTTCAGCCCCTCGCCGACACACCGTAGCGTCACGAACCGCCGCTCGGTCGGCATATCCGTCAGTTCATCGAACGTAACGGTTACGCCGTCACCGACTTCCCCGGTGATCGTCAGCGACCAGTCGTCGGGCGAGAGGGTCGGGTCGAACTCCGCTATATCGACGTTGTAGAACTCCTCGAACGTGCTCACGAGTCCCGGAACGTCGCCACGGATGTCGAGGGACTTCGCTTCGGCCTCTCGCATCAGCGTGGCTTCCACGTCGTCCGTCGTCCCGTTTCCGCTATCGGTGATTTCGTCGAGTGGCTCGCCGCCGACGGTGTCGTCGTCAGTCGTCAATCGGCGGAAGCCGATAGCTGTGCCGACGAAGGCCAAAGCGCTCACGCTCGAGACGAGTGCACGCCGCCGCGACGGGTCACGTTCGGGAGCGGCGAGCGGCGTGGCGCCAACGGCGGTAAATACGGTTACGGGCCCAGCAGCACCGACTGCGAGTAGTGGCTCTGCTGTAATCATGGCAGTCAGACTCCACGCCAGGACGCCGGACAGGCCAACACCGATCACGGGCCGCTCGCATCCTCGAGCAACGTGAAGCCCGATGATCGCAGCGCCCGCGAGCAATCCAGTTGCGATACCGAACGAAAGCGCAATGTGCAGCAGATGTCCCTGTTCGCCGACGTTCTCTATCGTCCAGGCGACGATTGGTCCCGGCGTGGTCCTGACGACAAGGTCGTCGATGGGCGCGACGAGGAACTCCCGGGAGTATCCCGCCGCCATGTAGGATCCGGCGACGCCGGTCATGCCCGCGAGCGTCGCGAACGCGACAGCGTTGCGGGATGGATAGTCCACCATCGTTATGTCCGCCTCTCGCTCATCGGTTCACTCCATCCCCACGGAGACGACGGGACAGTTGACGGTGGCGGTGTCGGTGTCGAGGATGGTCGCCGAGGTGGCCGTATCGAGGTCCGAAACGCCCTCGAAATCGGCGTTGTCGTAAACGTTGACCGTCCATAGCGGCGAGTAGCTCCCGTCGCCCGGCAGCGAGGCGACTACGTTGTGCGTTTGGTCGCTCATCGCCTCGGTCATGAACCCCGACTGCGGGCCACCGCCATCCTCGTCGGGGTTCGTGTTGAAGGAGACGTAGATGGGCGAAACCGGCACCTCGTTGCCGTCGGTCGCCTCGAGCGGTGCCTCCTCGAAGAGAAAGTAACTGACGACCTTCCCGTCGTACCAGCCCTCGATCAGTCCCTCATCCTCGTCGCCTGCGCGTTTGGTGGCTGTGGAGCCGTCGGGGACGACTGGACAATTCTTGATGCTGTCAGTGGGCGTGATCTCGACGTCGTGTTCCATCAGATCGGCGCCGCTTGTCACCGTGTTGGCCTCGTAGTCGTCGGGGACCGTGACCTCGTGGACGTGCCAGAAATCGTTGTACCCCTCGTCACCGGGAATCACGTCGATGACGTTGCGCTGGTTCTCGACCGGATCGCCGTTCTCCCGGAAGAACGCGTAGATGGGCGCGGGCTCGACCGGCTGCACGTCGAAATTGTAGTACTCGACGGCCTCGCCGCCGGGACCGAGTCCCTGCGTGATGAACGGCCCCCGATCGAAGTCGATGGGGTCGTCGGGGTCCGGCAGGTCGTTCATCTCGTTACGCACCATCAGCGTCCCTGCCTCCTCGCTGAACCGGTCGATCTCCGCGCGAGGTGCCTCCTCCGGGTCCATCGTACGAGATTCCTCCATCGAATCGTCGGTCATGGATTCATTATTCATCGAGTCGTTTCCGGACGAGCCGTCGCTGCCGTCCTCGCTGCCGAGACAGCCGGCGAGTGCAACCACTGTCGTGCCGCCTGCGATCTTCAGAACTCGGCGTCGTGTCGTATCGTTGTCCGACATAGCAGTTGGTCGCACGAGAAGGGCGAAAATATAGATTTTTCAAGAACCGTACAGATTCGCACCAATTTCGGTTCAAATTCGGTCTAGATTCTGTGCAGATTCGTGTGGCCGTATCGTGAAGAATCCTGAATAGACCGATTAACTGCTCGTCCCTTTCGCGCTGTATACGCGCTCTCTATTCAGCAGAAGCTGAATCAGCTACGAAGTGTTGTCAACGGCCCAAAGATCAGCACGTTCTCACCGACGTCGCCGCCCGTGATCGGCCGAAATGCGTCGACCAACTGCTCGATCTTCGCATCTCGATGGTGGCGGTCACTCGGAATGGAGGATGGTCTGAGGGCTCGAGCATCAGTACTCCTGACCCAGAGTTATCATTTTTCCGAGTAATTGCTGGTACAGATTGCGTTTACAAATAGGATAGAAGTGACAAAATCAGAGCTAGCCGCCTCGTCAGTGTCAAAACCGTACGAATCAGACAGTGTACGTGCGAACTCAGTAGTTCAAAAGACGTGCTACTCAGCCAGATCAGCCTTGAGACCTATGGCCTATTGTCATCACTCTAGCGGCCGTTCAATGCGAATCTGGCCAGTTCTCCCCCGAATACTGCCCTGATTCCGTCTCAATAACCCGCTCGAGACGGTCGGTGACCTTGTCGTAGTCCCGGAGATACGACAGCCGGGCGGGTGGACCGTCGTCCGTCTCGATGACCACTGTTCCGTATCCCCCAATCCAGGCATCGATCCCGCGCTCGTGGGACACCGCTCTTATATCTTCGGACGCGAGCTGCCAGACCGGTTCCTCTAGCCAATGATCGTAACAGACCAGTTGATCGCCATAGAACTCGTACGTTAGGGTCGCATGTCTTGGGAGTGTGAATACGAGTACAGGCACCACAGCGAACACCAGTGCAATAGTAAGCACAATGAGTGTCAGAACTAGTGGGACGTCCGCTACAATGGTGAAAATAGCGAAGAGAAGAAACACGATTGCGTCCCCAGTACGTGACATGAATAGCCCGAGGATCGGGCTGAGTCCGAGAATCCGCCAGATACTAGGACGGGCCGTCGCTCGTGGCTGCGTGGCCGGTCGCTCCACACGAGGTAGTGTAACGGCCGTAACTCCAGCAGTCCGAAAGGGGTCACCGCCGCCGCTCTGGTCTTCGAACGGGCTCACGTCGTATTCGGGCAACTCGAATCGGTCCCGGTCACGACACCGGAAGAACAACGTCATCGCGATCTTCCCAACGATGAGTATGTACGATAGGCCCACAGGCCAAGCTGCTAGCACAGAACCAGCACCACTCCCGTCTCGAAGCCACAATAAAACAACGAGGCCGGTAACGCCCGCGCCAGTCCTGAACCACGATTGAAACGCCTGCTTCGCGGGGGCTCGCTCGTATCGTTGCTCGTCAAAGTACACCTTCGCGGTCAACAGATGTGTCCCGGCGAGGACTCCAGCAACGATCACGACGGTCTCGATCGTCTCGTGTGATGAGTAGTACAGTGGCGACGCCGGAACGAACAGCGCAAGCGCCGAACTGAAAAAGACGAATAGAAACATCGACTGAGCTCCGATAACCGATGCGTTTCGAACGTAACCAGTGAGAGGACCAACACTCAGTGCTCCATGCCGAACCTTGAGCAACGGCTCGGAACGGGGGTGTGGCAACGGGACGTCGACAAGTCTGGTAGGGAACGTTTGTATCATGCCGACGACGGTGCCGATCACGGCTTCAGCCCAGTAGACAACCAACAACTCGGTCAATCCCCACTGGAACCCTGCTAACCCGATCAGCGGGAGGAGATTTGCGATCATGACGGCACAGACGACCCGCAGGGGAAATGCGAAAAAAACCGTTTTTTCTTCAGAAGTCATACTATACGGGAGCTATTGAAGCCATATTTGATAAAATATCGTTCGAGTAAGATTATGAATTCCTCACCAGAGATTTGCCTCGACACATGCCTTCTCCAATGCTACCTCCACTTTATCGTGTTGCACGAGCATATCTGCCAAGGTGTTGAAGAATACCGAACAGGTTAGCCCACCAATAGGTATACTGATAATCGGCTGAGGGAGACATAGAACTCTTCTTACGCCGTGATAATCGTGCCTTCTGGATTGTCTCTGTATCCGTCGTTGGTGATAGCGATGATCAAGCGTAGACAGAGTGAGAGGAACGGTGGGCTTGTGCATGAACACGGCCTCGGGTTCCCAGCGTCCCAAGACCACAGTTCTCAACCACTTCGTTTGCTTACCCCGCGTCTGGTGGTTGTATGGGTATCAGTACTGGTCAACCGGTTGTGGGGAACCTTGCCTCGGTTTCCGTTTCCAGAGGAACACTACACCGACAATCACCGCACCGATGATGGGAGGGATGAACATCCCGAGAAAGAATCCGACAGCCCACATATCGGCAGATTCCATATTTCGCTTTTGACCATCGGAGTAGATCCATGCGGCACCGAGAAGAGCAAGCAACACCGCCAGCGGCCACGAAAGTACGATTTGGACCATGATTTAGTGTCGGTTCTTTCCCCTTCATACTTCTATTGATTGTAAATCAGAATTGTTCGATAATTCGGCCAACCCACGAGGTTCTTAATATACCCGCCTGTAGGAAAGTCCGCGTCTCGCATTGTGATCCGCGAAATATGAGTCCTATCTCCGTTGCTCGAGTGTGACCCATATTACCTGATTCCGGAAGGTCTCGTGTGGGTAACACCACATGGCACTGAGCGTACCACAAAACACGGTCTCGGCCGCGGTTCGTCGAGAAATGGTATCGACTTGATCGACAGCGTACTCGCACCGCTGTTCGTGCTCGCGACGTTCTCCGTCGCGGCGGTCGGCACGTTCAGTCTGAACGAGCCGTTCAACACGGGTTTCGCCGGCGTCCTGTACTCGTCGCACGGCACCGAGATAACCTACGGCTTCGTCGTTTCGATCATCACGGTCGTCACGCCTGGGCGACGAACGGCCAGACGACCATCGAGGACTACACTGCGATAAACGGTCGTCCGCTGATAGTTTATCCCATAATCCCCAAACCACCGCCCCAAGGGGTCGCACGTCGACAGAATCCGATCCCCGATTTTGCACATCGATTGCGAGTCGAGGTGTGTAAGATCGACCGCCCGATTGAACACGCGATCGCGCTGATTGGTAATCTGGATCGGCCCTCATTTCTAAGATCGAAGTTTTATCTACTAGAATTGACTGTAATTTCACGGGAACTGTGCAATTCCCCAGGCGGTTGCACGTCGACGAAACGCAATTCCCGAATATGAACACGAGCCAGCTCGAGCCGTGTTCATATTGCGCCTGTATCGAACCCAGGTCCGGCGGTGATTTCACCGATCGTGCTGCACGCCGACCCCTCTTTATAAATCTACGACGGTCCAGTGACCGAAGAGAACTAGGAATAGCGGCGTGTGTTCACGAGCATAGCTCACCATAGTGCCGATGTGCCCGGCTCGGTCCGTATCCGAACCGGCGATGGGAATGAGTGGAGATACGACGAGATCGAACGTGCTGCCGACTACTACGACTGCAATCGGTCGAACGCGGTCGCCTTCGCCTGCCACGACGTCGTCGAACTCGTCGCGAACATTCGGCAGGTCCTCGAGAGAGAGGATCTCACGCTCGAGCAGCGACGGGAGATCGCGGACACGCTCTCGACCGGGAAAACTTCACACTCAGTTTCAACCGATATCGACGTTGAGACGCCCAGTGACTGAGAGAATCCTCGGTCTCAACAGTTACCGGTCCAGCATAGTCCTCGTAGACGTAGGAATCGGTGATGGCCGGTTCACCGATCGTAATCTTCGGGAAACCGCGTCCTGAAGGGCGCGGAGGTCATCACTGTTATACTGTTGCTGGAAAAGGATAAATCAGTGATGAGTGATACCAAAACAGGATCATCCACGGCCGATACGGACGTGATGCGGTCGTTCAATCTATTCGTGTACGGCTATTTCGCGCTGTTGATTATCAGCCTGTATGCACTCGCCCAACCGATTGGGCTCTTCCTGGCGGGAGCGGTAGTGCTTGGAGGACATCTGCTACTCCACGCACCACTGTTCGTCCTCCGGGGGGAACTCAAGGCACGGTGCAACAAGCCGGCTGAGGCGGTTCGCGAGGAGCTGTCGTCGGTACGAAATCCACTCACGTCTATGTGGCTCGCGAACGCGGATGTCGAATCTGGCCCCCAATCTGGCACTGTCCACTTCACGAGAACAGGACCACTCGGGCTCTTTTCGAAACGGTACCAGCTGAGCGTCACGACGTTGCCCGATGAAACGATCGAGCAGACCATTCAGCGCGACGGGCGATCTATCGTCACTGCACGCTCTTCGATCGAATCAACCGAGGCGGAAACCGCCATCGAAATGTCGTTCGAGCGCAACGCTATCCACGCGTTTTCGCTTCTCCTGATGACCGTTCTGGAATCGAGACTTAACCGCTCTCTCGCTGCTCACGGTTACGATTTCGTCCAAGAATCCTACTCAATTGGTCTTCGATTTCGGTAAATCCCAATACTATCAGTATTACTCACCGTCGATCTCCCCAACGAGCTCGAGCGTCCACTCTCCGTCGTCGACGTGACGAATGTGGACGTGATGTTCACCGTCGATCTCACCATTTTCGTCGAGCAGTCCCTCGAGGCGAAGATCGTCTTTCGGCAGCGTCACACCGGCAGAGTTCTGGTCTAACTGTTGGAGTTTGTTCAGCGCCATACGAAGAGGCGGGCAACCCGCCTTGGTATAACGATTGTTGAGCCTTGGTTTTGCTGACTTTTTCGGCGAGCGGGGATGCCACCGGCCGTATGGCGCTTAGCCTGCCACAGAATGCTGTGCCGAACGCGGTACGGCGCGAAGACGGAATCGACTTGATCGACAGCGTGCTCGCACCGCTGTTCGTGCTCGCGACGTTCTCCGTCGCAGCGGTCGGCACGTTCAGTCTGAACGAGCCGTTCAACACGGGCTTTGGCGGCGTTCTCTACTCGTCGCACGGCACCGAGATCACCTGCGGCTTCGTCGTCTCGATCGTCACGGTCGTCACCGCTTGGGTGACGAACGGCCAGACGACCATCGACGACTACATCGACATGGAGACGGTCGTCCTGCTGCTGATGTTCATCCTGAACATCCTCTCGGCGCTCGTGCCGGCTGTCGCGGTCACTCTCGAATCGACGTGGCTGCTCGGTTGGTTCATGGTGTTCCTGAACGGAGCCGGATTCTACCACATCGCCTACAAGTAGGTGGTTCGGGATATGAACGACCACTCGTCGACGAAACGAATCAGAGGTCTACCGCGAGTATCACGAGAAACTTCGGCGGCACGGCGGCCGGTACTGCTTCGTCGTCTACCGGCCACATGGGCGCTTGGGCTGCACGACCCGCAAAGACAAGATGGTTCGCTCATGTGATTCCCGTTGTTGCGCTGGCACGGTGGCGGCGATTACCGCAGGACTCGGCAGGTGAAGATGATCACATCTATTCTTTGATGTTTTCTATCAGTATATGTTTGCGGGTTTCAATCGCTGAACCGGTGCATTGGCCGTCAGCATATTATAATAACAGACCGTCACTACAGTTGGGTACTGTATTCCTTCCCCATCGGTCTACAGAGGAGGTCCCTACAGGCCTTGTAGACAATAATGTCGAACAACATAATGAAGAGACGGCGGTTTTTAGCAACGACGCTTGCAGGAGGAGCGGTAACTGCAACTGCAGGATGCCTAGCAGACGAAAACTCGGCATCGAGTCCAAAGCAGAGCGGAGCGAAGGATTCTGAGTCGGACAGCACAACGGCCAATTCCGCGCTATTCACCCGCGTAGAACTTGTAGACACCGAAATCGTTGCGAGTATTGATACGGAAATGGCCACGGATGTCGATGTAATCGACGTAGTCCCACCAAGTGGCGAACCAGAGCAAACAAACTGGCACGGTGGAAATACGCTCAAAGTCGAGTTGACGGATTCTGTCGGTCAGGTCCAACGCCCTCCCGGCGAGTACACACTCCAAGCTGTCACGGAATTCGATGAACTAGTCGCTGAACACACGATAACGCTCGACCGGAGTTTGACTGTAGAGGAAATCGGGACGTATCGACAACTCGGGGCGCAGAAAGAAGACCCAGAAGAAGAGCTCGCTAGCTGTAGAGTCACCATCAAAAATGAAGGGCCGATGCCTGTTTCGGCGTTCCAAGCCTCATTTGCGGACCCGGATACCGAAACGCCGATCGGCAGGACACAGCATGGTACTGCAGTTTTGGCTGGTGAGACAGTTACAATAACTCACTCCAATCTCTTTGGGTTCAGAACTAGTTCTTCTGCCGAAAGCAATCGAGGGACGGTCGATAAAGACTACGTCATTACATTCCACGATGGAACACAATTCAGGATTCCAGTCACGCTAAAATACGAGGGCGATGTGGAATATCATTCCTCTGGATTTATCACAGAGTTCTACTTCTTCAATGAGATGGCGGTTGTCAGGCGCGAGTGACTACCGACTTCAGTCGTGGGCTTTCTCCTGAATCTCTGTAATCGCCAGCTCCTCACCGTCGATCCGCACCCGATAGTCGTCGATCAGGAACGACAGGCTGACGCGTTCTTGGACAGCGACAAGCGTGTCTAGCGCTTCAGGATCGACGTGGTCGTACAGTGTGGCACCGAGAACATCGGAGAGTTCTACCGGATCGACCTCTTCGAGCGTTCCGAGGGCAGTGAGCGTGGCCACACTTGCCGCCCCGATTATCGGCCGAATCCGTTTCGGCCACGCTTCGGGGTTGTTGCGGATGGGCCCTGACGGATTCGAACCATCGACCACTCGGTGTCTCACACGATCTCACAGTGTCAGATCGCGTTATGAGCCGAGCGCTCTTACCAGACTGAGCTAAGGGCCCGTAATCGGGAGAAGTCGGGCATGCTAATTAACGCTTGCTGTCTGTTTCGCTCGGAAGAAAACGATCGGAGTCTACGCGGTCAGCGCCTCGAGTTCGTCGTCGCTCAGTTCGGCCTCGAGTTCCGCCCGACTGTGCGAGTCGAGGACGTCCTCGCGTTCCTCGGCGTCGAGTTCGGTGATGGATTTGAAGTGGTGGCACATAGCAGTCGGCGATACGCGCTTGCGTTCAATAAAGGCTGGTTCAGGCGAGTTGACTGCTCGCAGCAGCGGCTCGAGACGGCCGGCGGCCGGTCGCGTCGGTCCGGCTAGTGCCTCGGTCACGATCAGTTCGCTCGGGTTCCGGAACCGGGACGTGATCCGCAATACGGTTGGCAGCCGCCTCGGGGAGGCACCGTACTGTGGGCGGCGTCGAACCGGCTACTCGCCCTGATACTCCGCGAGCGTTCGGTCGGTCGTTCCGGTGCGGTGGCGCGTGGCTAGTCCCGCGAGGTGGGGCGCTTCGGGAACGATCAGTTCCGTACAGGCGGTCTCACAGGCGCTTTGGCTCCCGGGGAGGCAGAAGACCGGTGTATCGACGGCGATCCCTGCGGTCGCACGGGAGGCTATCGCTCGCGTTCCGACCTCGTCCCACGAGAGCGACCGGAAGCGTTCGCCAAAGCCCGGTAGTTCGCGCTCGAACAGCGATGCCGTCGCCTCGGGGGAGACGTCGTCGACGGTGACGCCGGTGCCGCCAGTGGTACACACTACGTCGATATCTCGACGCGCGACCAGGCTCCGAACGGCGGTCCGGATCGCCGAGTAGTCGTCACGGACCAGCAGCCGTTCCCGAACCACGTGGTCCTCGGCCTCGAAACAGTCTTGGATGGTGTCTCCGCCCGGATCGTCGGGGTCGTCTTTGGCCGCGCGCGAACTCGAGACGGTTACGATCCCGACGAAGAGCGGGTCGATGATGTCGTGGCCGTGATCGTCGGTGCTCCGGCGGTCGTCACTGTCGCTAGTCATAGACGTCCCTCGCTCCCGGAGGATGATAATCCCTCGCCCGACCGGGCGGACGACCCGTCGAGGGCGGTCCACCGCTGCTACTGAACCGGATCTGCGAGGCGCGCTCCACCAGCGGGTTCACAGCGTTTCTCTGTCGACGCAGGCGTGCGATTCGACGCGAAAACGATCCGCTATCGGGGGGGCAGTGACTCGGGGATCCGATGCGGACGGAGAAGCGCCGAAGCCAGGACTCGAACCTGGGACAACCTCGTTAACAGCGAGGTGCTCTACCATCTGAGCTACTTCGGCTCATCCTGTGATAGCCGGGTTGATTTGATAGGGCTTTCGTTTTCGCTTCCCGCGGTTCGATACCCTTTCACGCACCGCTCGAGTAGATGCGGGCGATGAGCGAGGAGGACGTCGACTGCGACGAGCGCGAGGATCGAGACGGGGATCGCGACCTCGAGCGAGTCGTCGCCGAGATCCGCGATCGCGTCGACCCGGACGAAGACGAACGGGCACGGCTCCGGGACGTGGCCGACCGGCTGATCGAGCGGGCCGAGACCGCGGCGACCGACCGCTGTGACGGCGCCGACGTCCTGCAGGTCGGCTCCACGGCCAGGGACACGTGGATCAGCGGCGACCGCGATATCGACGTGTTCGTTCGATTCCCGCCGGAACTCGACCGGGAGACCCTCGAAGAGTACGGTCTCGAGGTCGGCCACGCGACCCTTCCCGAGGGGCACGAGGAGTACGCCGAACACCCCTACGTCAAAGGCGAAGTCGAGGGGTTCGACGTCGACGTCGTCCCCTGCTTTCGGCTCGAGTCGGCCACCGAGATCCGCTCGGCGGTCGATCGGACGCCGTTCCACACGCGGTACCTCGAGCGGCGACTCGACGACGAGCTCGCCGCAGCCGTTCGGGTCACCAAGCAGTTCCTCAAGGGAATCGGCGTGTACGGCAGCGATCTCCGGACGCGAGGGTTCAGCGGGTTCCTGACTGAACTGCTCGTCTGCGAGTACGGCGGGTTTCGACCGTTGCTCGAGGCCGCGGCAGACTGGCAGCCGCCGGTCGAACTCGATCCCGAGGGGCACGGCCGGGCGCACGAGACGGCAACGCCGTCTCGAGACGTGGCCGGCGGCAACGCCGACCTCGACCTCCCGTTCGACGATCCGCTGGTCGTCATCGACCCCACCGATCCCGAACGCAACGTCGCGGCGGTCTGCGCGGAAGCGAACGTCGCCCGCTTCCAGCACTACGCCCGCGCGTTCCTCCGGAACCCCCGGCTCGAGCTGTTCGAATCCGAGGAACCCGACCCGCTGACCGGCGCGGAACTGCGCGAGCACCTCGAGCGGCGCGGGACGACTCCCGTCACCGTCCGGTTCGAGGCACCGGCTCTCGTCGAGGATCAGCTCTATCCGCAGCTTCAGAAGTCCCTCGAGGGAATCACACGGGGACTGGACGAGCGCGGGTTCGACGTCTTTCGGGCGACGACGATGGCCGACGGAACCGCCGTCGTCTTCGCCGAGCTCGCGGTCAGCGAACGGCCTGCGATCGAGCGCCACGAGGGACCGCCGGTCCACGTCCGCGACCACGCCGAGGGATTCTACGACGCCTATGCTGACGATCCCGACGCCTACGGTCCCTTCATCGACGGCGACCGGTACGTCACCGAGCGCGATCGCGAGTTCACCACCGCCCGATCGTTCCTCGAGAGCGACCGCCTCTTCGACGTCGGGCTCGGGGCACACGTCGAAACCGCACTCGAGGATGGGTACGACGTGCTGGTCGGCGAGGAGGTCACAGCCCTGCTCGATGAGTTCGGCCCGGAGCTCGCGGCCTACTTCGAGCCGCATCCCTGAGCCGATCGCGATGTCGGACTACACGTCGTCCAAGTCGACATCCAGCTCGTGGGCGTCGAGGACGTCCTCGAGCGTCGATTCTGCGTTTTCGCCGGGTTCGTCGTCGGGTTCGATCGGCTCCCGACCGTCGAAGGTCTCGTGGACGAGCGCGACGCTGTCGGCGAGGACGTCCAGCCCGTACCCGCCCTCGAGGACGAACGCCAGCGCGGCGTCGGTGTCGTCCGCGAGGGAGCGGACGCGATCGCTCATCAGGGCGTACGCTTCGGTCGAGAGTCTGATTCGCGAAATGGGATCGTGGCGATGCGCGTCGAAGCCGGCGCTGATCAACAGCAGATCCGGGTCGAAATCGGTGAGTGCAGCGGCGATCGGGCCGTCGAACGCGGCCAGATACTCCCGGTCGTCGGTCCCGGCCGGCATGGGAACGTTCATCGTCGTCCCCGTTCCGTCAGCCGCACCGGTCTCCTCGATCTCGCCGGTCCCGGGGTAGAGCCCTTTCTCGTGAAGCGAGACGAAGAAAACGTCGCCACGGTCGTAGAAGATGTCCTGCGTCCCGTTGCCGTGGTGGACGTCCCAGTCGACGATCGCGACGCGGTCGACGTCGTACGCGTCGGTGTCGAGCGCGTGTTGGGCGGCGACGGCGACGTTGTTGACGAAGCAAAACCCCATCGCGTTGTCGGTGACGGCGTGATGGCCCGGCGGTCGACCGATCGAGAACGGGGTCTCGCGCCCCGTCGCACCCTCGAGGGCCTGCTCGGCGGCCCAGCAGGCGAGCCCCGCGCTCCGGCGGGCCGCGTCCCACGTCTCCTCGACCGCTGTGGTGTCGGGGTCCCAGCTGCCGCCGCCGTCGGCACAGAACTCCCGAACCGACTCGAGGTACTCGCGGTCGTGGACGGCCGCCATCGTGTCGAGTTCACAGGGGTCCGCGTCGACGTACTCGACGCCGTGTTTCCGCTTCAGCCGTTCCCGGATCGCTCGTAGCCGGTCCGGCGACTCCGGGTGGCGCGAACCGGGATCGTGTGCGAGACAGAGCTCGCTGTAGCCGAACTGCATCTGCTCACTCGAACAACGAGAAGTACGTCTCGATGTCGTCGTCGGTGATGGTCCGACGGTCGGCGTGACGCGCGAGGATCGCCGCGGCCCGGGCGACGTTGTCGGCGTAGTCCTCGAGGATATCGGCCAGCGCGACGCGTGCGTTCATCGAAACGCGATATCGGTCGTCGATCTCCAGTCTGGCGATGCGATCGACCGGAGCGACCGGCAGCTCGAGGTCGTCCTTGTCGACGACCCGCTCGACGCCGAAATCGCCCGCCATCAGCGTCTTGCGGCCGTCCGCCGTGGCCTCCTCGGCGGCATCGATCGCGAGTTCGCTCCCGTGTTCCTGAATCCGTGTTGCGAGTTCCTTCGACGCGTCGGCACTCACCCGAAGATCGCCCGCGTTCCGCCGGATGATCGTATCCACCGGGGCGAACGGGAGTTCGACGTTCATATCATGATAGGCGAAGCTAACTCCCTTAACGCTTTTCCTAGACGGACGATGAGGTTGCTCGCGACCTCAGAACACGTCGTTTGCCTCGAGGCGGCCGTCGCGGACGACTCCGCGGGCGGTCACCTCTTCGCCGAGACCGACGTCAGCGTCGGTCGCGACGCTCATCGTCGTTTCGCCGTCGTCGAGTACGATCGGATCGCCGGCCTGCACGACGACGCCGGTGAACTCGAGTTCCTCGCCGTCGGACGGTTCGTCGGAGTCGGAGTCGGAGTCGGTATCGGTTTCCAGATCGGCGGTGTCCGCTGTATCCTCGCCCGACCCGTCGTCGCCGGCGAAGGCAGACAGGCCGGCGTTCGCATCGGTCGAGCCGCTCGCATCGGTTTCGCCAGCGCCGGAGTCGGACGACTCCGACTCGAGGATCGTGATCGTCGACTGCCACCCCGCGGAGGCCTCGAGGTCGTCCTGCCAGCCGTCCTGGATTTCGACGTCGCCGAGCGCGACCTCGTCGCCCGGTCCCACGTCGGTGTCTGCTTTCTCGCCCCAGAGGGCCACGCGGATGTCGCCGGTCGCGTCCTGAACGCGGATGTTCCGTACCTGTCCCTCCGAGCCGTCGTCGCGGTCGAAGGTTCGCTTCGGATCGGCCGAGCGGACGACGCCCGCGATGTCGACCGTCTGATCGATCTCGAGGTCGTCGATCGGCGTGCTCTCCGGTACGTACTCGACCTCCTCGTCGACCGCTTCGACGGCACCGCGATTACCGACGTGGAGTTCGAGGGTCCCGTCGCGGTCCTTGACGTAGCCGTCGATCACCTCGACGGTCGTGCCGGCCTCGAGTTCGGTGGCCAGATCGGCCTGCTCGTCCCAGAGCGTCACGCGGATCCGGCCGGTCGAGTCGCCCAGCACGAGGTTCGAGACCTTCCCTTCGGAGCCGTCGTCGCGGTCGAACGTGCGCACGCTGTCGGTGTCCAGAATCAGTCCGACGAGGTTGACGTTCGAGAGACCCAGCGAGAGGTCCTCGACGGTGTAGGTATCCGAGACCTGCACGTCGATCTCGGTCTCGTCGTCGGGTTCGACGTCGTCGACGCTGACCTCGACGCCCGAAAACCCCTCTTTGGGGCGGCCCTTGATCCGCAAGACCTGTCCCGCCTCGAGTTCCTCGATCGCGGCTTCCGCGTGGTCGTCCCAGAAGGCCGCTCGAACGGAGCCGGTCTCGTCCGCCACCTCGACGTTGACGACCTGGCCGTCCTCGTCCTCGCCGTCGCGTTCGAAGGTCCGCACCTCGCCGATCGAGATCACCTTGGCGACGAACTTGGCCTCTTCCATCCCGGGTTCGATGTCGGCGATACCGCCGACTTCGCTCTCGCCAACCTCGTGAGCGACGAGCATCGCCGCCGTCTCCTCGTCCGCGAGTCCCCCCATCTGCTCGACTTTCGCCTCGACGGCCTCGCGAAACTCCTCGAGAGAAACGTCGGCCTCGAGGTCCTCATATACGCCCTCGATGTCGCTCATTCTATGCTCGTGCATGGGTAGCCCGCGCATAAGCGTTATCCATTCGGTGTCCCGGTGCCGCGCCTCGGTTACCGGGAACGGGACCGACGGCCCGTGGCTCGCGTGAATCGTCCGGGCGCGATCTCGCAGGGACCGGCGGTCGAGACCACGCAGCAGTCGTCCTCCAACGGAGAGTCATACCCCTCTCTGCCCTCGCGATCACATATAAACCACGGCACGGGACGCCGACGAACCGTCGATTCGAGCGTCACCGGCCCCCTGCGCGATCCGTCAGTCGCTCTCTACGGTCGTGTTCTCGATCGTTGTTTCGCCGGCGACGGCGTCGTGGGTCACCGTGACGGTCTCCGGGAGCGTCCCGTCGATCTCGATCGTCGCCGCGTAGTCGATTCGGCCGAGACAGTCACCACAGACCCCGTCTTGCTCCTCGAGTCCGACGGTCACGGCGAGTTCGGCCGGGGTGACGAACTCGATCGCCGAGAGCGACGCATCGGAACACGGGGTCGGGGCCTCGATCGAGCCGGTGAGTTCGACGCCGGCCGCGGTGATCGTGACGATCGCCTCCCGCCCGGCGTCGGTTCCCTCGGCGCAGACGCCCTCGGACGAAATCCGGCTGCTGACGACCGTGCCCGGGTCGCCGGTCTCAGATTTCGGCCCCGATCCAGACTCCGATCCCGGCTCCGGTTCGCCGCCTTCGGTCCCGAGACAGCCCGCAACCGCCCCCACCGTAGTTGCCCCGGTGCCGGCCCCCAGTCGCTCGAGTAGTCCCCGTCGTCGCATACGTCGTGTCGGCGTTCGGGCGTCAAATCCGTTCCTATCGTTTCGGCGAACGGCGGTCGACCGAGCGCTCGAGCGGACGAACACGTCGGTGGATCGGTACGAAACCCCGGGGCGGCGACGGGAGGCTTTCGAAAGGGCTTTAATGTTCACCGGGGTATGAAGAGATGAGTCCTGATAGGGTAGTGGACTATCCTCTTGGCTTGCGGAGCCAGGGACCGGAGTTCAAATCTCCGTCAGGACGTTTCTGCCGACACCAAACCGCGAGCGGAGCGAGCGGCTGGTGTCGACGACTCTCAAAACGCAACGACGACGAGCGGAGCGAATCGTTCGTACCGGAAAACGAACCCGGCGAGTTGCGCAGAAGTCACAGCGCGACCGACGGGAACGATCGTCTTCCCGTGTTCAACTCTCGCCGGGATGGGCACTTCTTTCGAGTGCTTCGCGGTGCTCAGCGCTTACGTCTTCGACAGTAATTAGCGATAGAGAGGAACCGTTCGCGAGCGACCGTCACTGGCGCGTCTCGGATGTCGTCTTCGAGAGACAGCACTGGACCGCGTGCGACACCGTCGACCGGGAATGACCGCCTAATCCCGGGACGGGAGTACACTCTTGCAAAGATGAAACAGTGGGAAGTGACATATTATCGTTCCCGGAGTGGTTTAATTATGGAATAGATAGGATGGTTACTGCGCTGTTGGAATGTATGCCACAGACGAGACGACGATTCTTGAAAGGGTGTGCGACGGCCGCCGCGGCTGGCAGTGTACTTACGGGGACGGGTGGAGCGGTTCCGACGGACGACACTGCAGAGAACGACGTGAGAGAGAACGACGTTGTAGACGAGCTCCCGCCGCACCCGCCCGAGGCTGCGGGGGGGTGGTCCGCATTTCGAGGCGGATACGGGAAGACGGCCGCGGTCGGCTCCGACCACGGGTTCGGTGACGGGTTCGCGTTCGACACGCTCGAGGCCGACTGGACGGCCGACGTCGCGGGGTTGCCGGTCGTCGACGACGGCACTGCCTACGTATCGGTCGACGGAACGGTACGTGCACTCAACGCCGCCGACGGGTCCATCGAATGGCAGAGCAAGGCGGTCGGTGCCAGCGAACCGCCGACGGTGGGATACGGGACCGTCTACGTCAGCGGCGAGAAGACCGTCACTGCGCTCGATTCCGCGAGCGGAGACGTACTGTGGCAGACCGCGCTCGACGCCGACGATCCGTCCGTCTCAGCACCGACGGTCGCGTTCGAGCGCGTGTACGTGTGCGCCGACGGGACGCTGTACGCGATCGACTGCGAGACCGGGACGATCGACTGGCGTCGCGACTCGGTCACGATAAACGTGGGCGACCCCTGGAACGAGCCAAAAGAGGTCGAACGCGCGATCGGCCACGAGGTGGTGGCGAACGATGAACACGTCTTCACGATCGCCGAATCCGGAACGATCGCCGGGCTGGACCCGCTGACGGGCGAAGAACAGCTGGCGACTGACACGTACTACTATCACTTGTCCGATCTCACGGCGACCGACGACAGCGTGTTCGTCAGAACCGAGTCCGAAGCGGTCGTCGCCTACGATTCGTCGACCGGTGAGCGCGACGGCGTGTGGGACGGCGGTATTCGCCGCTTCGCCGTCCGCGGGGGGATGCTGGTCTTCGTGACGCGATATCGGCTCGTCGCGGTCGACCTCGAGAGCGGTGATCAGCAGTGGGCCGTTGGAAACTACTCGCACTGTATCGGCGAACCCGTGATCGCTTGCAACACGGTGCTCGTCAGCATCGGGTTACGGGGAGGCGAGTACAAGAACTCGCTCGTCGCCTTCGATCTCGACGACGGGAGCGAACAGTGGGTCTTCTCGCGAGCGGAGAGTGCGTCCGTTGGAGGGCGGTGCGTGGTCGCCAACCGAACGATCTATATCGACGACGGCGGGCTGACCGCGATTCGCAGAGGCGGGAGCGGACGAGACGGCAGCGCCGAGGACGGGAGCGAAGACGGCGAAAGCGACGACCCCGGCCAGGACGGCGAAAACGGTGACGCCGACCACGGCGGCGAGCACGCCGACCGCGGCGACGAGAACGAGACCGACCGCGAACCGAACGATCCCGGGAACGGGGGAGCAAACGACCAGCTCGAGCGTGATGATGATGGCGGGGACGCCGGCGGTCGAGGCAACCACACGCTCCTGTTGCGGAAGCTGTTGACCTGGATGCCGTAGCACGGCGCGTCGGAGCAGCGGTACTCTCGCGACCGCGACGGCTCTCGAGGGAGGAAAACTGGGTGAGAGGAGTAAGCCCCCTTCTGTTCGGCCCGGCATTCGGCTGAGCGTCCGCGCCGTCCGCGGCGAAGCCGCAGGGTGTTCGGGCTACCACGGCGCGGACTTGCACCGGTGAGGATTCGCCGTTCCATCGATCCTCGGCCGTCTGGGTGTGGTCGACCGTGACGAGCACGATCCGCGGATTCAAACCGCGCGCGAGATGCGACCACACGACTCGCGGCGACGCCGCGAGTTCGGAGGCGATTCTCGTGCTGACGGCACTTCGAGCCGATCGCACTCCGAATCGCCCGGTCCCTCTGCGGGTTCACTCCCCTTCCTCTCGGTCGGGTTCGCGCGCGTCATCGGTCGGGCCGAGACGTGTCGTTTCTGTTCCAGAGCCAGCGGTCTCCCGCTCCGGACTTGCGTCCGGTCACCTGCCCGAACAGGTGGGGGGACTTTCCTCGCGGCCGTTGCGCGACTCGAAGAGTCGGGCAACGGTAGAGCGTGGGCCACCGTTGCCGGTGAAACCATCGCGGCAGCCGGGCTCTCTCTCCCAGTCGTTCTAGGGGGCTCTACCGGAATAAGTCCCCCGATCGTCCGAGACGGGTTCTCGGCCGCTGGGTGTCTCAGGACCGGTTCCGCGGGAAACACGCCGCTCGCTTCTCGGCTTACGATCCGCTGTCGATCGCGTGGAGTACAACTATAGAAATATCCCGGAAGATATTTAGTCATGATAATTGCTGTAGGTTACGAAGTATGCGTAACGATACCAAAGGAGAAGATGTCACGGTAACAGATAGCAATTCGAACGAGCCGACCCGGCGTCGCGTCCTCCGAGTGACGTCGGCCGCAACCGTCGGTGCAGTCGGTCTGGCGGCGGGCAGCGGGACGGCGTCCGCAGGCGAACTCAAGGAGTGCAAGAACTGGCCGGCCGCGCCACATGGGTACCCGACGATCGATCTGACACGGAACGATCCCGACCCCTGGGGCCTGAACGAGGAGGAAATCTGCATCTTCGCACACGGCTGGAAGGGCAGAGAAGAGAGCGACGATCAGGCGTATGCGCTCGATCTGGCGCTCCAGCAAGCGGGCTACGACGAACCGGTGATCGTCGCGTCGTGGGCATCGGATACGCTGAACTTCTGGGGTGCAGAGGACAACGCGGACGACGCCGGCGTCCGTCTGGGACGCTGGCTCCGCGAGGAGGTCCAGGCGGACGCGAGCACGACCATCCGCCTCGTGGGCCACTCCCTGGGTGCCCGAGTGACGCTCGGTGCACTCGCGGAACTCGGCGGCGACGTCGTCCTCGAGACCGTCTCGCTGGTCGGGGCCGCCGTCGAGGACGACTCGGTCTGTGACGACGGCCGGTACGCCGACGGCATTCGGGATTCCGCCGACGAGGTGTACAGCTACCGCTCCGAAGACGACTTCACCGTCTGTACGATCTACGACTTCAGTACGATCGACAGCGGACTGGGCTGTGACGGTGCGGACTGTGACGGCTGGTGGTCCAGCGGGTCGACGCCGGACAACTACCACGATGTCGACGTCACGAATTCGGTCCCCGGACACTGCAAGTACTTCCAACCCGATCAGCCGATCGGCTGCATGGATCGGCTCGTCGACGACTTCGAGTGACCCGCGGCGAGACGGTACCTCGATCGCGGACCACTCGAGTAGTTTTCTCCATTGGAGATACTAAATAAATGGGGGCGGTTTCACCGCTGCCGGGTCTCGAGACGAATGGAAGCGTTTTAGGACGACTAACACCATGTCCATCTGTATGTCCCAGCGACAGGGCGTCGACCTCTCCTACGAAGACGGTGCCCGCGCGGTCGAACTCGCGCGCGAATCCGTCGAGTCTTACGTACAACACGGGCAGCGAGAACAACCGGGAAGCATGCGCGAAGCCTTCTACGAACGAACGGGGGCGTTCGTCCGCCTCGAGTCGACCCGCGGCCGGGGGAGCCTGCGGGGCTGTGCGGGCGGCTACCGCTCGGGCGACCAGCTCGGCCACGTCATCGTCGACGCGGCGATCGAAGCGGCCAGCGAAGACTCCTGTGCCTCCGAGGTGAGCCCATCGGAACTCCCGAACCTCACGGTCTCGGTCTGTACCGTCAAGAACGTACTGCTGACCGACGATCCGCTGGCCGACCTCGAGCTCGGTACGCACGGCGTCGCCATCGACGGCGGCGAGGGTGGCTGGCTCTACCCGACGGTCCCGGTCGAGAACGGCTGGAGCGCCCGCGAGTACCTCGATCGAACGTGTCGGAAGGCGAAGCTCGCGCCCGGTGCCTGGCAGGACGACGACGTCGTCGTCACGCTGTTCGAAGGGCAGGTATTCCGCGAGCGCGAGGCGGACGGCAGTATCGAAGAGGTCTAACTGGCTCCGATCGACAACGGACGAACGCGATTGGTTCGTCGACAGTCGCTATTCGTACCGCTCCGGACCGCGTCACGCGCAGAGTACGGGCGGTTCCAAAAGCGGCTCGGGTCCGACAGTCCGCGGTCCGCTCGAACGCTCGTCCGGCGGAGGACGGGGAGTTATGAACGCATACCAGCAAGAGCGTCACGAATGTCGAAGTACAAGCAGTTACTGCCCGAAGTCACTGGCACGGTCGTCATCGTCTGCTACTGTTTTCTCGTCTACTGGATCGTCGGCGGCTATCTTCCCATCTGGTCGACCGGTCTGCTCGGAATCGCCGCGATTCCCGTCGTACTGTGGCGGACGCGTCCGATGCGGACGTCGGAACGGATCGTCTACGGGGTGACGCGGAGCGTCGTCGTCACGCTTCCGGCGGCGATATTTCTGGTGCTGGTGTCGGGGCTCGGACGACTGATCGGACTGCTTCGGGTGTTCAGAACCAACCCCTTCGATCGACTGCATCCGGAGAGACACGTTCAGCAGGCGACGGCGGTCCCGGTCGGTGATCTCACGCTGCCCTACAGTCTTCTCTTCGGCGACTACTTCACCGGCGAGGTAACGGTCGCCGAAAAAGCGTTCGCGGCGCTCCTGTTCGATCCGTTGGTGCTACTCGTCGCGATCGAATCGACGGTGCTGTTCGTCCTCGGCGGCTGCCTCGGTAGCGTCCTGTTCGCGTGGCAAGGCCGGTAACTGTCGACCCGAGTGCCGTCCGCAGACGATCGACGAATCGGCGCGAAAAAACGGCATCGACCGCCAGTGACGACGCGTTCCTTACGCCTGGGTGGCCGTTTCGTCTTCGTCGTACGCGAGCGTTTCGTCCGTCGTGTCTTCGCGACCCTCGTCGACGACCTCGAACCGATAGTCGTCCGCGGCCGCTTCGACGGCATCGGCGAGCGCTTCGAAGTCCGCCTCGACGTTCTCCTCGCCGTAGAGCGGCGTACAGGTGCCGCTGACCGTCACCGAAAGGACGGCGGCCGTCTCCGTCGTCGACGCGTTCGGCTCGAGCTTCGGCGAATCGAAGGCGTCGAGGACGTCGTCCGCGTAGTGGTTCACGGTCGTCGAATAGATCGTCCCCTCCTCGACACAGTAGAGCTCCGCCCACTCCCGCGTCCGGATCGCGTAGTCGTACGCGACGATCGCGACCCCGACGACGAAGAGAACGGCCCCGAGCGCTCTGACGGCCGGGCCGCCGAGATCGACGCTGACGAGCGTCACGCCCAGCAGCGAGACGAACACGCCGAGCGTCGCGACCGTGAGCACTCGCTCGAGGTACTCGTCCTCGACCTCGGGAGCCAGCGGTCGCGATTCCTCGATCGGGCGGTTCCGAGCCCTGAACCCGCCGTTGGCGTGGAAGATCTCGTCTGCGACAGCCGAACGCTGCCCGCCTTCCGTCGGGGAGGTGGTCGAGACGATCCTGTACCCGAGGTCCTCCGCCTGCTGTCGGAGCGCGATGTGGAACGAGTGCGCCGCGAAATTATCGGGCGCACGGACGGTGATCGTTCGCGTATAGTCCTCGATGATGGAGTTCGACGATCGCCAGGTGATAGCGATGACCAGCGCACCGACGATCATGGCCCCGACCCAGAGGGCGACGAGACCGAACGCCTGCAGGCCGAGCGCCAGAACGAACAGGACGGCGGCGGACGCCGTCAGCGCGATGCCGTAGGAGTTCCGGAACGCGTCCGTTCCCAGCCGAGACCAGTCGGTCGCCGCGATGATGTCCTGTCGGTCGTGAGTGGCGCTTCCGCCGACGCCGAAGAACGGAACGCTGGCGCTCGTCGCGAGGCGCGGGAGCAGCATCAGACTGACGCCGGCGAGAACCAGTAACCACCAGAAATCGGTGACCGGCGCGAGGACGTGCAACGGTCCGCCGAAGGCCGTCAGTCCAAGCCCGTCGACGGCCACCAACAGTATTCCGAGAGTGAGCAGTACCTTTCCGTTTCTGGACGTCGCTGCCATAGTGCGTCAGAAACGAGGGAGGCCCAACATATAAAATATCACTACTATATCTTCCACAGACATATACGGATAGTATGAACGAGAATATAGAAATAAGATCCGGATAGGGCAGCTGTATTTACTGATTAGAGATTTTCTTCTATTAGTATATATGCCGATATACGTTCGATTTCACAGGTAATTGTGGAGCGGTTCGAACGCCGGTCCGTTCTCCTCGCAGACGGCGCTCGCCGGTCTCAGACGGGAGCGGGCGCGAACGGACGGCAGAAGGATCGAAACCGATTGGGCCGCCCCGGTCGGTCACCGGAGGGCTAGTCTGCAGCGTTCGTCCGTCCGAACCCGACCGCCTCGGCGTCCTCGAGACACCGGTCGGTCGCCGCGTCCAGATCGAACTCCCGGACGATCTCGCCGTCGCGGACGAGCGGTTCGAGCAGGGAGTCGGCCCCGGCGGGCCCGTCGCTGTCGGCGAGCGCGACGTGATGGCCGCCGTTGGACGTCCGGTAGACGTCCTTGACGCCGGACAGTTTTCCCCGCTTCGAGACCGGTTCGCCGTCGAGTTCGACGATATCGAGACTGAAGTCGACCGAGTCCGCGCCCGTGATGTGGCTGCCGACGCCGAAGCCGTCGGCGACGTCGCGCAGGGTGCGGATCGACTCGGGGTCGAGGCCGCCGCTGCAGAAGATGTCGACGTCCTCGCGGCCGCGGGCGTCGAGTTCCCAGCGGACTTCGCGGACGATGTGTCGGAAGTCCCCCCGTCGCGATCCGGTCGTGTCCAGGCGGACCCCGTCGAGGTCGTCCCCGAGCGTGTCGGCGGCCAGCAGGCTCTCGCTCTTCTCGTCCCAGAACGTGTCCGTCAGCGCGATTCTGGGCACGTCCTCGCCGACGGCCTCGTCGAACGCCGTCCAGGCCTCGGCCTGGTTGCCTTCGCCGAAACAGAACATGAGCGCGTGGGGCATCGTGCCGCCGGCCTCTCGGCCCAGGATCTCGCCCGCCGCCACGTGAGAGAACCCGTCGAGACCGGCGAGCAACGACGCACGTTCGACCGTCGACGCGATCGAGGGATGGACGTGGCGTGCGCCAAAGGAGAGCACGAGCGAGTCGGGGGCTGCCACCCTGGCCTCGAGCGCGGCCGTCGCGAAGCCGCTCGGCTGCGAGCAGAAGCCGAGCAGCGACGTTTCGAGTTCGGCGAACTCGAGGTAGGGGCCCTCGATCCTGAGGACGGGGCCGCCGTCGAACAGCTGTCCGTCGGGGAGCGCGTCGACGTCGACGGCGCGTCCCTCGAACAGCGTCGCGACGTCTTTCACGCCGGTGAAGACCTCGAACCCCCCGGTCGGAAACTGGTCGGCGGTCACCTCGGCGACGACGCGGGGGTTCTTGCCCGCGTGCTCGAGGGTCGCCCGCGTCCGCTCGAAGTAGGCGTCGGTCGCGTCCCCCTCGAGAATCGCCGCCGGGGAGACGGTTCCAAACGGATTTGACATATCGTCGATTTCCCGCGGGAGGCAAAAAAGCTACCCGTCTGCCGACGTGTGCGCCGTTGTCGCCGATATCGTCGCGGTCTCCGGCGACGCAGTGATCGCGGCCGCCCGTGACGAGTTCGTCGTCGAATCCGCTGGGCGAATGGCAGCGAGATCGTCGACGGTCGGCGCGCCGACGATCTCGACCGTCTCGTCGGTGACCGAGAGCCGATACGCGCCCGCGAAGGGGTCGTCGTCGGGGATCCGGTAGCGCTCCCCGTCGGCAGCGTCGACCCGTTCCGCACCGCGGTTCGCGAGGAGCCGACGGTACGCGTCGGCGAACGCCGCCGCGTCGGCCCGGCTCTCCCAGGCGAGCCGCCAGACGTGGCCGGTGCGGTCGGGATCGTCCGCGTTCCGATAGACCCGGAGGCTGTCGCCGGCCCAGCCCGTCGTCGCGGGGTGGGAGTAGTTGTACGGCGAGCGGGCGGTCGCTCCCTCGGCGAGCGGGCGGTCGATCACGCCGTTGGCCCAGAGCGTCGCGAACAGGGTTGCTTCGCCGATCGTCTCCGTTCGGGGCTCGCCGCCGGCAGCCGCGCCGTCGTCGGGGTTCTCGGTGACGAGCCGCCAGTCGTCGCTCGAGCGGTCCGAAACGTCGACGTCGACTGGGGTGGTGTCCGGGTAGCGCTCGGGATGGATCAGCTGGGCGGTGCTCCGCGGCGGCTCGTCGTGGGCCCGGTCGACGGCGTCCCACCCGCCGCGGTCGTGGAGCTCGGCGACGAACGGCGGCCCCTCGGCGTAGGGGACGTAGATCGACAGGAAGAGGCCGACGTTGAACGAGCGCTCGGCGAGCGTCTCGCCCGCGGCCGTCGACGACCGATTGGCGGGCAGACACTGCCACTCCGCCCCGCAGCGCCGGTTGTATCGGCGGGTGACGTCGTTCGCCTCTCCCTCGATAAGTCCGTTCTCGGCTCGCACCCCGTCGATCGTCTCGCTCTCGCGTGCGATGCCGAAGCGCTGGTCCTGCAGCGCGTGCGTCAGCTCGTGGACCAGGGTCCGGCGATCGATCCGAACGTCCTCGGCGTCGTCGGTGACGATGACGATCCGGTCGTTCACGTAGTATCCCAGAACGGAGTCGCCGTAGAGGTCGTCGAACGCGCGATCGACGTCCGTCTCACCGTCGACGACGAACGCGCCGCGCCAGAGTTCGTTTCTGAACGCCGACGCGTTCCCGGTTCCGTCCCCGGCCGTCCGTCGGTCGCGGTACTCCGACCGGGTCACGACCTCGACGTCGACGTCGTGTTCGTACTTCAGGCCGCGGACGACCTCGACCCGGGCCATCGAGCGGTAGGTCACAGCCTCGAGTTGCGCCTCGGTGAGGCCGTCGCTCGTGTCGAAATCGAAGACGTCGTCGTGGGCGTAGTCGCCGACGTAGCCGAGGTCACGGTCGGTGTCGAACCCGCCCGAGTCGCCGGGGACCGCACAGCCCGACAGGACGACCAGCGCGAGGACGACGACTAGCCTGACCCGGCTCATTGGCTCATCGTTCGGCGAGAGCGTAAAGTGAGTATCGATCAGTCGGACCCGTCCCGGACGCGGGGGCGAGGACCGACGCCGAGTCAGCCCCGATCGACGACGATCCGGAGCCCCGTCCCGAGCACCGCGAGCGCGGCGATCGCGATCAATGGACCGAAGCCGGGGACGAGATCGGTCTCGTCGTCGCCGATCGAGAGGGTATCGTCGCCCTCGGGTGCGGCACCGGCCTCGACGTTCGAGAGCGCGTCGACCGACGGCGCGCGGACGATCGTGATCGTCGTTTCGTTCCGCTCGAGGTAGTACGCCCCGGCGTAGCCGCCGTCGTCGATCACGTAGGTGTCCCGCCGCCCGTCGACCGATTCCGCGTCGTGGCTCTCGAGTAACTGGAGATAGCCGTCGGCAAACGCCGTCGCGTCCCCGCCGGACTGCCACTCCGTTCGCCAGACGTAGCCGGCGCGGCCGGCGGCCGCGGTCGGCTCGCTCTCGTTGCCGGCTCCGTCGGTGGTGTAGACGACCAGTTCGTCGCCGGCCCAGCCGTTCGTGACCGGGTGGTCGTAGTCGTACGATCCCGGGGAGTCCTCGAAGAGCTCGTCGGCTTCGATCACCGCGGGTCGGCTTCTGTCTCGCCCGTCCGCGGCGAACATCGCGACCATCCCCGCCTCGCCGACGGTGTCGTTCGCCACCTCGCCGTCGACCCGGAGCTGGTCCCAGTCCTCGCTCGAGCGGTCCGGAACCGAGACGTCGGCCGGCTCGCGCTCGGAACTGGGGCGGATGACGGCCGACGTGGTCGACGGCGGGTCGTCGTAGGCCGCGTTGACCGCGGACCAGCCCTCGGCGCGCTCGCGCAGCTGCTCGACGTAGTCGGGGCCGTCGCTGTACGGGTGGTAGACGGTGAAGTAGAGCCCCCAGTTGATCTCCGTCGCCTGGTTCGTCGGCTCGTCGGCGGGGCCGAGACAGCGCCACTCGTCGCGACACCGGCTCTCGTATTCGCGCTCTACCAGGCTGGCGTCGCCTTCGACCAGTCCGTTCACGGCCAACTCCTCGTCCTGCGTCGCTCCCCCGAGACTCGAGAGGTCGAACCGCTGGTCCTGCAGCGCGTGAACGAGTTCGTGGGCGAGCGTGCGTTTGTTCACCTCGAGGCTGTCGGCGTTCTCGGAGACGAGGACGATCTGGTCGGTCCCGGGATCGTAGTAGCCGGCGACGGCGTCCCCGTAGAGCGTCTCGGTCGCGTCGGCCGCTGCGGTGTTCCGATCGACCACGAACAGCGCCTCGTACGCGACGTTCTGCTCGAGGCGGTCGCCCGACGTGAGGTTCGCGAAGCGGTCGCCGTTGGTCTCCCGGTACTCCGCGCGAGAGACGACGGTGACGTCGACCCGCTCGTCGAAGGTCACGTTCCGAATCCGCTCGACGCGGGCCATCGCCCGGTAGACGATGGGGTCGAGTTCGTCCTCGTCCACGACCGGGCTCGGTCGGTCGTCGACGGCCAACTCGTCGTCGTACCAGTAGCCCGCGACGTAGCCGACGGTGTCCTCGGTCGTCGGATTCGCGGGGCGGTCCGCCTGCGTCGCGCTCGAGGCGTCGGTCGCGGCGAGCGCGGAAGCCGGATCTGTCGGCAGGGGTTGTGAATCGCCCGAGTTCGCGGCCGCGGTCGCGACCACCGGACCGGTGAGCCCGCCGGTGACTACCGTGACGGTGAGTAGGACCGCGAGGAGGGCGACGGACGAGCGGGTTCGCGTCGATCTCATTTCGCGTGGATAGCGCACCTACGAATAGGAGTCCAAAAAGGACGACGGTTGCGCCGTCGCTACGGACGTCAGTCGGTGCCTGTCAGCGCCTCGGCGTCGTCGGTCGCGTCGGTACCGGTCTCGAGTCCGGCGCGAACGTTTTTACGATTCCGTCCGTACGACCGCATAGACATGCGCCTCGACCCAGACCGCACGGCAGTGGTGGTCGTCGACATGCAAAACGGGTTCTGTCACCCCGAGGGCTCGCTGTACGCGCCGGGCAGCGAGGCGGTCATCGAACCGATCGCGGCCCTCGTCGAGCGCGCCCGAGAGGCCGGGGCGCAGGTGCTCTTCACCCGCGACGTCCACCCACCGGAACAGTTCGACGACGCCCACTACTACGACGAGTTCGAGCAGTGGGGCGAACACGTCCTCGAGGGATCGTGGGAGACCGAGGTCGTCGACGAACTCCCCGTCGAAGACGCGGACCACGTCGTCGAGAAACACACCTACGACGCGTTCTACAACACCGAACTCGAGGGCTGGTTGAACGCCCGCGGGATCGAGGATCTCGTGCTCTGTGGCACGCTGGCGAACGTCTGCGTGCTCCACACCGGCGGCAGCGCGGGACTGCGGGACTTCCGGCCGATACTGGTCGAGGACTGCATCGGCGCGATCGAGGACGAACACCACGAGTACGCCCTCGACCACGCCGCGTGGCTGTTCGGCGAGGTCGAGCCGAGCGAGATCCTCGAGTTCGCGTGAGCGGCGGCCGCGCCACCGTCGGCTTTTCCTCGCCGTCGGTCCAACGGAGGGCATGGACGCGACGCAACCGCAGCTCGCGACACCGGCGGTCGACTCGCGCCTCGAGACGCGGACGGACGGTGACGGCGAATGAACCGACGGCGGCTCCGACCGCTCTACCTGGCGGGCATCGCGCTCAACGTCGTCGCGTTCGCGTACGCGGTCACGAACGGCACGTGGCTGTACGCCGGCGCATTTGCGTTCGTGGCCGCCTACCTCGTGGTGCGGCTTCGGATGCTGTCCGCCGAGCGCTGAGTCGACGCGTGCGCTCCCGCGGCCCGGCCGCAGCCGATCGGGCAGCCGAGGGCCCGCCGGCGCGGCGCTCACAGAGATACAAGGAGGAAGCCCACGGCTTCAGTCGTGGGTCGATGACAGTGGGGGACTTTTGGTCTCGACGCCCCGACGAGGGGTATGGGGAAACCGGAGACGAGACTCGACGAGGCACCGAGCGGCCAGCGGCGTGGCTCGGAGAACACTCGAGGCAGCACGGCAGAGGCCAATACCGAATGAACGAACGACGGCTGCGATCGGTCTACCTGGTGGGCGTCGGCGTCAGTGCGTACGCGTTCTGGTATTTCCTCTCGGCCGGTTCGGATCTGGTCGCCGTCGCGTTCGGGGTCGCGACGATCGTTCTCATCGCGCGGCTTCGGGCGGTGACCGCCGACTCCTGACGGTCAAACCCGTCGCCGTCTGATGGCGACCGCCGCGAGCGCGATCGGACCGCCGATCCAGGCGAGGAGCGCGGCGACCAGCACCGCCGGTGACAGTCCCGCCGCCGCGAGCACCGCGGCGAATCCGGCGTCGCCGCCCGCGCCGAGCGCGCCGAGCACGAGCGCCCGGAAGACGCCGGTCGGATTGGCGACGACCATCGCCGAGATCGCGAGATCCGGGAGCGAAAATGCCCCGATCACGCCGAGCGCGAGCAGGTCGTGGACGAGGACGAACCAGGCCCACGCGATCAGCGCGAGCCCCAGCGCGTGCGTCTTCTCTCGAGCCAGCGTCGACAGGCAGACGCCGATCGCGAGGAAGGCCAGCCCGAGGCCGACCGCGGCGAGCAGAAAGCCGACGTACGCGTCGAAACCGCCGAACCCGTACTCGAGCAGGAGCAGGATGCCGGCGACGCCGAACCCGATGACGGTCGCGCTCGCGAGGACGATCGCGCGGCCGACGGCGGTGCCGAGGACGACCCGCGATCGCGAGACAGGCAGCGAGAACAGCGTCTGCAGCCAGCCGCTCTCCTCGCGACCGACGACGGCATCGTAGCTGAACGCGAGCGCGACTAGCGGGACGAGATAGACGACGAGGGCGGACAGGCTCGCGACGACCCGGTCGAAGCCGACGGGACTCGCGTCCGAGCCGCTGAACGTTGCCATCCCGAGGGCGAAGACGGTGACGATCGCGGTGAGTGCGACCGCCCAGCGACTCCGTACCGCCAGTCGGTACTCCGTCTCGGCGACGACCAGCAACTGGCCCGCGGTCGTGCCGGAGCCGCCGTCGTGGGCCACGACCGGTGCCGTCTCGTACCCGCCGTCCGGTTTCGGTCGCGTGTCGGCTGCCGTTTCCGCGGTCGGTTCGGCGTCGGATCTCGGACCCGGTTCCGGTCCTGCGGCGGATTCGCCATCGCCGCCGGCGGGTCGCCGATCGGCCGTCATGCCATCACCTCCTCGTCCCCGTCAGCTGGCTCGAGCGCGTCGTGGAAGACCGCCTCGAGGCCGGGCTCTCGGACCTCGAAGCCCTCGACGAGGTCCCGCCGCTCGCCGAGCGCGGCGACGAGGTCGAACGCGTCCGCGCGATCGCAGTCGATCTCGATCGTCTCGCCGGGCTCGGTGACCTCGCCGCAGTCCCGGACGACCTCGAGCACGGCGGCGCGGTCGTCGGCAGGCCGACAGACGACGGTCACGCGGTCGCCGGCCGCCCGACGCAGTTCGTCGATGGGGCCGGCGGCGCGCAGTCGGCCGTCCTGCAGGACGGCGACCTCCTCACAGAGGCGTTCGATCTCGCTCAGGACGTGCGAGGAGATGACGACCGTGGCGTCGGTCTCGCGGTCGATCCGTTCGACGATTCGGTGGAACGTGGCCACGCCGCGCGGGTCCAGTCCCGCGGTCGGCTCGTCGAGGACGAGCACGGGCGGGCGGGAGAGCAGGACGGACGCGAGGCCGAGCCGCCGGGCCATCCCGTTCGAGTAGCCCGAGACGGCCCGATCGGCGGCGTCGGTGAGGCCGACGAGCGCAAGACACTCGTCGATCCGTTCGTGGCGATCGGCGAGCCCGCGGATCCGGGCGTGGACCGCGAGCACTTCCCGGCCGGTCATCGACGGCGGGAAGCCGCTGTGTTCGGGAAGGTAGCCGACGCGCTCGCGGACGCGATGGCCCGCGGTCTCGACGTCGAGGCCGCCGACCTCGATGCGCCCCGCGTCGGGGCTGTCGTGGCCGACGAGCAGTTTGAACAGCGTCGTCTTTCCCGCACCGTTCGTTCCGAGGACGCCGAACGTCGACCCCGCGGGAACCTCGAACGAGGGCCCGTCGAGCGCGACGACGTCGCCGTACCGTTTACGGACGTCAGTTATCGTGATGTTCATAGTAGGACCTCCAGTCGTCGTGGGGTGCGTCCGCGAGCGGTCGATGGTCGATGATCCCCGGCGTCTCGAGGACGGGGAACGAACTCTCGGCCAGTTCGACGGCGTCGAACGCCGGACTCTCGGCGAAGACGGCCGCCTGCGGTTTCTCGTGGACCAGTCGCTCGACGGTGCCGGCGGGCCGATGGCGGTTCTCGCTGATCCCGTCGTCGTCGAGGTCGGCGACGCGCGCGTCGGCCCAGTAATTGCCCCGCTCGGTGTCGTTCCAGTGGGTTTGCGAGTTCGTCTCCGCGAACGCGGCCTCGCCGTTCCGGATGAAGCTGTTCCCCGAGACGACCTCGCCGTTGCTGCCCGCCGTGATGTGGACGCCGACCTCGTTCTCGAGGACGAGATTCGATTCGAGGCGGTTGTCCTGGGAGTTGTGGACGTAGAGGCCGTTGCCGTTGCCGACGAGGTCGTTGCCGACGATCTCGCTGTCCTCGACGTCTTTGACGAGGATGCCGTGGCCGCTCGTGCCGTCGTTGTTCGCGGCGGTGTTGTTCAGGAGCGTCAGCCCCTTCGAGACCATCAGTGCGAAGCCGACGTCATTGTCGAACGCGACGTTGTCCTCGAGGTGGTTGTCGTTCGAATACATGTAGTGGACGCCGTAGCGCATGTTCCACATCGTGTTGTCCTCGGCGACGACGCCCTCGGCCCACTGGTAGTAGATCCCGTCGCGGACGGTCGTGACGGAGTTGTTTCGCACCTCGGCGTCGGTCGCCTCCCAGAGGTGGATGCCGTTGCCGCGTTCGGCGAGCGACACGTCCTCGCGGCCGGCGACGATGGAATCCTCGACGGTCACGTCGTCGACGCTGCCGATCCAGATACCGAACTGGATCTTGGTCAGCCGGAGCGCCGACAGCGTCGCGTTCGACCCGTTGACCACGACTCCGCTGTCCCTGTCCTGCCGATCGACGCCGGAGTTCCGAATCCAGACGTTCTCGAGGGTGACGTTGTCGGCCGCGATCGCGACGACCTGCCCGTCGCCGCCGCCGTCGATCACTGCGCCGTCGCGTTCGACTGCCGCGAGCGTCACGTCCGGCGTGGAGACGGTGACGCGTTCGTCGAACCGGCCCTCGAGGCGGACGGTGGCACCCGGTTCGGCGGCGTCGACTGCCGCCTGAACCGACTCGAACTCCCGGTCGCCGACCGTCGCGACGCCGTCGGCGTCGGGTTCGGCGACGTCGTGAACGGTCGGAACGTCCGCGCGCCAGCCGTCGACGCCCTCGTCGGTGGCCGATCCGGCCGTCGCGGCGAGGGCCGCCCCCGCCAGCGAGCAGACGAGGACCGCCGCGGCGACGACGGCAAACGTGCCTTCCCTCACGGTCGATCACCGTCCGGCGAGGGTTGCGGCTGTCCGGTCGTCGATCGGTCGCCCGTTTCGTCGGTCGGGTTCGACCCGTGATCGTCCGCCGCGGGCGCGCGGTCGTCTTCGTTCCGGCGACGGCGAATCCACTCCCGAACCCGGTTCCAGCCGTCGCGGACGAGCGCGGGCACGTCGGCGATCGTAGCCGTCGACTCCCGGAAGGCGACGGTGACGGCCAACAGGAGGATCGCCCCGACCAGCATGTAGCCGCCCGGGCCGAACCAGGCGGTCCCGCTGATGTTCGCGACCTCGTACGTGCCGATCAGCGGCGGCGTAAAGCCCTCGACGCCGTTGAGCGGCGCCTCCGGGTCCAGCGAGTGGCCGGCCTGGTAGAGCCGGTACTGGATCACGGCACCCATCGCAGCGAAGATCGCGACCGACCCGGCGAACAGCGCGGTCACGCCGCGCTCGAGCTTGCCGGTCGGCAAGGCGGCGACGATCACCGAGAGCACGGCCAGGCCGACGAACACGACTCGGCCGAGGATCCACTCGGGGACGTCGATCGCCTTCTCGTGGGGCTCGTAGTTGGGGGCGGCGTGCACCGGGTCCGGGTAGTAGAACCCGACGTACTTGTTGAGGCCGCGGACCTCCTGCCAGTCGCCGCCGATCTGGGGGTGTGCGTAGAGCTCCACGACGAGTGGGTCGACGTACTGCGGTGCCGTCAGCGTGATCCGCCACACCGGAACGCGCAGGGCGAGCACGAACAGTACGGCTGCCGCGATCGGGAGGACCCGTCTGAGTTCGAACAGCCGTGTGAGGCGGGTGCGGTTCATCGTGTGGTCACTCCGCTGGTTCGACGATCAGTCGCGAGCGCATCTCGAGGTGCAGCGCGCTACAGAAGAACGCACAGTACATCCAGTAGACGCCCGGTTCGTCGGCCGTGAACGTCACTTCGCGCGTCTCCTGTGGCGCGAGTTTGATGTTGATATCGTGCTCGGGGATGGCCAACGAGTGGAGGATGTCGGAGGTCTCCTCGATGTTGGTGACGGTCATCGTCACTTCGTCGCCCTCCGTGACGGTCACCTCCTCGAAGCCGAACTCGTTGCGCTGCGAGTGCATCTTCACGTGCACGCGGCCGTCTTCGCGGACGATGTCGTTGGCATCCGGCGAGACGAACTCCGCGTCGTAGTCGTCGGGGTCGTAGACCTTCGCGGGGTCGATCTTGTCCGCGCTGACGATCGAAGCGTCGTGGGGTTCGGCGTAGGACGGCGTGTCCTTGACGAGGGCCATCCCCTCGTCGTCGTCGCCGATGTAGATCAGCTGGTCGTTCTCGGGGTGCATCGGGCCGACCGGGAGGAACCGGTCCTTCGAGAGCTTGTTCAGCGAGATCAGCCAGTCCCCCTGCGGATCGGCCGTGTACGACTCCGCGGCGATGAGGTGGCCGGGGTTGTAGTGGACGTCGATCTTCTCGACCACCGGGTCCGTCGACTCTTCGCTCGCCTCGACGGCCGCCTCGATGTCCCACTTGACGACCTGCGAGTCGATGAACAGCGTCGTGTACGCGTGTCCGCGGCCGTCGTAGGCGGTGTGCAGCGGTCCCATGCCGAGTCGCGGGCGACCGACGATCGACTCGTTGGGGTCGTCGGCCTCGGCGAGGGTCTCGATGTCGATGACCGTCGCCGTCGGGTCGAGTTTCCCGCTGGCGATCGCGTACTTCCCGTCGGGTGTGACGCTGACGCCGTGGGGGCTCTTCGATACGTCGACGTAGCGGACGACGGGGCGGTCGCCCTCGTTCAGCGAACTGTCGCGGGTCCCGTCGACGACCGGGACGCCATCGATCTCCTCGTACTCGCCGGCCTCGACCGCCTCCTCGATGGCCGGCACGTCGAAAGCCTTCACCCAGTCGGTGTCGCTCGAGGACATCTCGCTCTGGGAGGTGGCGTGTTCGCTGTTGTAGCCGGTCGCGAAGAACCAGCGGCCCTCCTTGCCGCCGTCGCCGTTGTCCATGTTCCCGTCGACCAGCACTTCCCACTCGACGTTCATCGTCTCGGGGTTGATCGCGGCGATCGTCGACGTGTAGTTGTCCGGATCGGTGAGATCCTGTCCGTCGTTGGGCATCGGAACGCGAAACTCGCCGACGCCGAAGACGTACTTCGTGTCCGGCAGCAGACAGCAGGCACCGTGGGTTCCCTGCTGGTTCGGAATGTCGACGATGGCGTCCGTCTCGAAGTACGTGAGGTTGATCCGGGCCATCCGGCCGTTGGCCTTGTCGTTGACGAACGCCCAGCGGCCGTCGTAGTCGTTGTCCGTCTGGCTCACGCGCGGGTGGTGTGCGTCACCCCACGTGTAGCCGCCCGACTCCTCGAGCATCTCGCTCGTCCGGTCGTCGTAGCCGTAGCCGCGGGCGCTCTCGGACTGGAACACCGGGATGCGCATCAACTGGCGCATCGAGGGGAGCCCGTAGACGCGGATTTCGCCGGTGTGACCGCCCGAGAGGAACGCGTAGTAGTCGTCATGTTCGCCGGGTTTGACGTCGGTCCTGACGTCCTCGAGGGAGACCGAGTCGCCGCCGCTGAGGAGGTCCGTACAGCCGGCCAGCGACGCCATCGCGCCCGTGGCCGCGCCGGCTTTCACGAAGTCTCGTCGGGGAATGCGGGCGAACAGCGGATCGCGTTCCGACTCGCTCTCGGTGGCGATCGCAGCGTCGGTCGAGCGGCTCGGTTCGGTCCGTCCGTCGTCGGAATCGTGGGTTCGGGTCATTGTCCTTCAGGGGTCGCTCCGCGCAGTCGGCGTGACGCGGTAGTCCGCGGGTGGCGGGAGCCGACCTGCCACCCCGCTCGTCACAAGTTCCACTCGAAAAGCCACCGTAATAGGTGAGAGACGAATTCCTGCGAAGTGGAAAGGCGACAGAACGTGTTCGGGTCGATCTAGTCGTCCCGAACGCGGCGGACATTATTCCTCGCCGATATGTGACGGAGAGATCGCGGCGACCCGCCGCTCGAGGGGACCCGGCGTCCTCGAGCGCGGTGGTGCGCGACGGCGGTCGAATCGGAGCCCCGGCGACTACTCCGGCCGGAACACGCGGTAGGCACCCTGTCCGGTCGCGACGGCTTTCGTTTCCCCGTCCGGCGTCGTACTCTCGACGGTGATCTCGCTGACGCCGACGCTGCCGCCGACACGGACCACGTCCGCGGTCGCCACGAGATCCGACGTCGCCGGACGGAGGTAGTTGACGTTCAGGTTGATCGTCGCGATCCGCACGCCGAAGGGGTCGTCCATGGCCGTCCGGAGCGCGATCCCGCCGACGGTGTCGATGAGGGTGGCCGCGACGCCGCCGTGGAGGTCGGCCCGCTCGTCGGGGCCGGCATCCGGCCGCGTATTCGTCAACTTCTCGTCGTAGGGGATCGACATCGTCATCGTCCCGTCGCCGACGTTGTCGACGCTCGTCCCGAGCCACGAGAGGAACTCCTGGTTCTCGTCGAGGAAGTGCTGGAGCATCCCCTCGCGATCGTCGAACTCGTCGAGCGCCTCCATCGTCGGCGTCTCCTCTGGCATAGCCACCCATCCGCCCGCGACGTTCTTGACAGCTACGTTTCTCACCGTTCACGTTGTCGAGGATTGATTCGACTCGAGCGCGTACCTCGCCCGTGACCGACGATACCGAACTCGGCGACGGCCCCGAGTACGACGTCGATTTCCGCGCCGATCCCGACGCCTACGAGATCGGTCGCGGCGAGGCTGGGGTGTTCAAAGTCGAGCCCTACAAGAGCGAGCTGCTCCCGCTGTGGTCGTACAGAGACGAAGCGGCCGCCGAGGAAGCCGCCGAAGCGATCTACGAGCGGTACGAACGCTATCGGGAGCGCGACGAGTTTCCGGGCATGGACATGGCCCGCAAGTACCTGCAGATGGGCTACACCCGGGCGATGCGGTACGCGAAGTATCCCAGCGGTCGGAAGTACGGCGACGACGGCGTCGAACGCGATCCCCAGAGATGGGCCGACCGGGACAAGCGAGCCGCCGCACTCGTCTTCGAGGAATACTGGGAACGAGTCCGCGAGGACGACGCCTACCAGCGGTCGAAAGCGCGCCACCGGGCGCGGACCGACTAGACCGTTTCGCCGCTGGCGGGGGCGACGAACAGCCATCGGCCGTGTCCGGGTTCACCGCTCGTCGCTCGAGCGGACGCGCACCCGAACCAGCTCCCCGCGTTCGAACGACCGCTCCGGACAGATCAGCTTCGCGCCGAAGTCGGCGTCTCGAGCGCAGAACAGCGAGAGTCCGGTGATCGGCTCGCCGTTCGCCGTCACGGTCGCGTCGTCCCACGCGATCGTGCGCCCGTCGGCGACGCCGAGTCGGTCGCCGTTCAGCGAGACGACCCTCTCGGCGGGAGCGCCGGCCGTGTCGACCGGGGCTGGCCGCTCGAGCAACCCGCCGCCGTCGTAGTGGGGCAGTCCGCCGTCGAGGACGCCGCCGTCGTCGGCCCGCACGCCGACGAACGCCGCGCCGGGATCGGGATGGGCCGGCGAATCGAGGACCGCGTAGGTGTCGCCGGTCGACACGACCCGGCCCGTGCCGTCCCACTCGAGCGGCCGGACGGACACGCCGAGTTCGAGCGGCAGCGAGCCCGACGCCCGGTAGGGGTTCTGGTCCGGGTCGCGAACCCCGACGTGGAGGTGGTTGTCGACCCACGGCGCGAAAAAGCCCGCCCGGACGAGTCGGCCAAGCGACTCGCCGCGCTCGACGCGGTCGCCGGCCGCGACCGACGGCTCGACGTGGAGCACGCGGACCGTCAGCCCCGCGAGCGGGCCGGACGCCGCGGGATCGATCAGGATCAGGTGGTCGTGCTCGGGCGCGTATGGTTTCGGCGGCGCGCGGACGGTCCGAGTCTCGCGGACGGTGCCGGCGACCGGGCTCGGTGCGGCGGTAGTCCGGCCGTCGGCGAGGGTGCCCGGGTACAGGTCGATCGCGCAGCCGCCGTCGTGGGCGGGGTACGGCGAGTTGTACAGCGAGAACCGCTCGTACTGCGCGAGGACGGACTCGGGAAGGGTGACGGCCATCGGCTATCCGCCTCTGGGTGGCGGGAGGGTTTAGGCCCACCGGGTTCTACGTCCGCTATGCGCGTGTTCCGCGGCCGGGCGGCGTCGATCGCGGCCGATCGCGACGCGAGTCGACGGCTGCTCTCGGTCGCCACCGACGGCGAGCCCGCCGTCCGCGTCTGGACCCCCCATAGACAGCTCGCGTTCGGCCGCCGCGACGGCCGCCGCGACGGATACGACCGCGCCCGCGAAGCTGCACGGGAGCGCGACTTCCCCCCGATCGAGCGCGACGTCGGGGGCCGTGCGGTCGCCTACGACGGGGCGACGACGCTGGCGTTCGCCCGCGCCGAACCGGTCGCGGACTTCCGACGCGGGTCGACGGACCGGTACGAGCGAGCCACGGACGCCCTCAAGCGGGCGCTACGGACGCTGGACATCGATCCCGTTCGCGGCGAACCGGACGACTCGTTCTGTCCCGGAGCGCACTCGCTGTCGGTGACGGAGCCGACCGGTGAGCGGCGGAAGCTCGTCGGCATCGCACAGCGCGTCCGGAGCGACGCCGCCCTCGTCGCCGGGATCGTCCTCGTGGCCAACCGCGAGGCGCTGGCGGACGCGCTCGAGACGGTCTACGACGCGCTCGCGGTTCCGCTCGACCCGGCGACGGTGGGGACCGTCGCCGACGCGGGCGGGCCGTCGGACCCCAGAACCGTCCGGACGGCGATCGAAGGGTGTCTGATCGGCGACGAGACGGACGTCTCGGTCGAACGGATCGACGCCGAACGGACTCGCGGCCGACGCTGACCGACGACCGACGACCGAGAACGTTTTCGACCTCCGGACCGGTGCTGGGATATGGGAGAGCGGTACGACAAAATTCGGGAGCTAGCGTCGTTCGCCGAGACGGTCGCGGACGCCGATCGAGCGCCGGTCGTCGTCGTCGCGGGCTGTGGCACGGCGACGACCGTCGAGGCGCTGCGCGAGCGCGACGTGGCGGCGTACGGGTTCGACACCTCGCAGTCGATCCTGGAGACGGCCGCGGAGCCGACGCGGGAGTTCCTGGTCGAGGCGGATCTTCGCGACGACGACCTCGTTGACACGTTGCGCGAGACGTTCGACATCGACGAGATCGACGTTCTCGTGACGGAGTGTATGCTGTCGTTCGTGCCCGTCGACGAGGCCGAATCGGCGCTGGCCCGGATCCGAGAGACGAACGGCGTCGGCGTCCTGCTCCACCAGGTCCGATCGGACCCGCCCGCGGCGGCCCAGAAGGGGGAGATCGACGCGACGATCCTGTCGCCGAGCGAGTGGCGAGCCGCGTGTGATCCCGCCGGGGCGGACGTCTGGCGCGACGCGATGGAACGACTGGACCTCCCCGACGACGGGACGTGAGGTAACGTTTTTCCGCTCCGGATCGTCGGTGTCGTGTATGACGACGCGACCGGAGGGAGATCGATGACGGCGGACGGATCGGAACCGGCGGACGACGCGACGACGGGGCCGCTCTGGGAGGAACTCCTCGAGGACGCGCGGGCCATCGCCGAGGAGTACCGCGAAGACGGCTGGGACAGCGTCGTCCTCGAGCCGACGCGAGTCGCCCCGGTCGATCGGGACGAGCGGGTCGGCCTCGACGTCACCGTCAGCGCCGACGAGTACGCGGCCGTCGAGGACCTCATCGAGGCGGGGACGGTCGAGATCACTGCGGCCGACGTCTACTACCGTCCGCTCGCGGACGCGGACAGCGACCGGCGCGTCGCGCTCGCGGTCGAACGCGCCGACGCGGACGAGACCGCGGTGTTCGTCCCGCTCGCGTACGACGTCACGGACTGTCGCGCCGTCTTCGAAACGGCCCTCCTCGAGGAGGAACTGTTCCTTCACGTCACGGCCGATTCGACGGAGCGGTGGGTCAGTTTCTCCCACGACGATCCGTCGCTGTTCCTCGAGGAGCGGGATCTGGAGTCGACGCTTCGTCCGCGCGAGTGACGACGCACCGGGCAACGGGCAACGAGGGCCGTCGGAGCGGCGCCGCCCGAACCGTCCCGGCGGATGGAGACCAGAAGACGTCGCTCACTCACCGGTCCGGAACGACAGGTCCAGCGACGGAGCCGAGTGGGTGAGCGATCCCATCGAGATGACGTCGACGCCCGTCGCGGCGTACTCGGGCACGTCCGCGATGGTGATCCCGCCGCTGGCTTCGGCCAGCACGCCCTCGTAGTCGGCGAGTTCGTCGACGGCCGCCCGCGTTTCGTCGGGCGTCATGTTGTCGAGCAGAACGATATCGGCACCGGCGGCGGCCGCCCGCGGCGCGTCCGCGACGGTCTCGACCTCGACGTCGATCTTCGTCGCGAACGAGGCCCGCTCCTGAAACCGGGCGACGGCGTCCTCGAGTCCCAGTTCCGCGACGTGGTTGTCCTTGACCATGACCATGTGGGAGAGGTCGAGCCGGTGGGTATCGCCGCCGCCCGCGACGACGGCGCGCTTCTCGAGGCCGCGCAGCCCCGGCGTGGTTTTTCTGGTCGCAGCGATCGCCACGTCGTCCGATTCGGTCCGCGCGTTCTCGACCGCCGTCCGCGTCCGCGTCGCGATCCCCGAGGCGTGGCCCGCGAGGTTGACGGCGACCCGTTCGCCCCGGAGGACCTCGCGGGCGGTCCCCGCGACGTGGAGCAGTTCGTCCCCGGGTTCGACGTCGGTTCCGTCCTCGAGCCGATCGGTCACGGCCACGCCGAGGGAGTCGAAGACGGCCGCCGCGGCCTCGAGACCGGCGACGACGCCCGGTTCAGTTGCGACGAGTCGGCCGGTCGTCTCGCCGGGCACCTGATTGGTGACGTCGTGGTGGCCGACGTCCTCGCGCAGCCAGCGTTCGATTTGTGCGTCGGTGAACATACAGCCGTGGATGCGGGTGCGGTCCCGGCGAAAATAAAGGATCCGTTTGGCCGGACCGCAGACGCCCGACGGGACCGACCGATCGCACGCGCTCCGTCGCATCGACACGGCACGCGATCCGGGCGACGATGATCGACCCGGGTTCGAGTCGCCTGTTCGCTTCGGCGATTGTCGGGCGAAGGTGACAGTCGAGTTTCAGACACTATTACCTCGTCCCGCTGCCTGTCCCCCGTATGACCGCGGCGTTCTCCGATCTATTCGCCTCCTTCTTCGACGGCGTTCCCGGGTGGCAAGCGACGATACTGCTCGTCGGTATCTCACTCGGCATCGCGGTTGCCCTCGAGATCGTGGTTCTCCGGGGGCTGCTTCGGTACACGAGCCGGACGAAGACGCGGTACGATCACATCCTCGTCGAGGAGCTCCGATTGCCGATCGTCGTGACGGCTGCACTGACGGGCGTGTACCTGCTCACACAGGTGCCGTCCGTTACCGAAACCGTTCTGGTGACGCCGGATCAACTCGAGACGTTCTTCGGAAAGCCGTCGCTGTCCGTCATCATCGTCGCCTGGGCCTTCGCCTCGAACCGGATCGTCAACCGGTTCGTCGAGGAGGTCAAGGACAAGGGCTCGCGGTTCGACTTCGCGCCCGTCTTCTCGAACGTCTGGACGCTGGTCGTCGTCGGCGGAACGGGTGCCGTCTTGCTGTCGCTGTGGGAGTACAGCATCTCGCCGCTGCTCGGGGCCGCCGGCGTCGCCGGCATCGCCGTCGGGTTCGCTGCGAAGGATACCGTCGCCAACTTCTTCGGCGGCATCGCGCTCTACTTCGACGACACCTACAAGCTGGGCGACTACATCGAACTCGACTCCGGGGAAGCGGGAACCGTCGTCTCGGTCGGCATCCGGTCGACGACGCTCATGATGCGCGACGAAGTACTGGTGACCGTTCCGAACTCGGTTCTCAACGCCGCGAAGGTGATCAACCAGTCGGCTCCGAAGCGCCGGAAACGGCTCAAAGTCCCGATCGGCGTCGCCTACGGGACGGACATCGACGCGTTCGAGGAACTCGTCCTCGAGATCGCCGACGAGGAATCGCTCGTCCTCGACTCGCCGAAGCCGCGGATGCGGTTTCGGGCGTTCGGCGACTCGGCGCTCGAGTACGAACTCCTCTGCTGGGTAGCGTCGCCGACACGCGCGGCCAAAGCGACGCACAAACTCAACAGGGCGATGTACAAGGCGCTGACCGAAGCGAATATCGACATTCCGTTCCCCCAGCGCGAGATTCACGTCGCGAAGGGGGACGTGGTCACCGAGTGGACGGAGCCGACCGCCGAACGGACGGCACCGGCGCAGTCGGCGACGGGTGACGCGAACGACTCGCCGTCGGATCGGCAGACGTAACGGGCGACGGAAGCGTCGGAAAGCGCGACCGCGATGATCACACCGGCAGCGGCGCGATTGCTCGGTCGCTACGGGAGGGGCGTTTCGTCGTCGGCGACGTAGTGACAGCCGACCGACTCGGTGTTCTCGCCGGCCGCCCGCGCGATCAACAGCGCCACGACGCTGGCGTTCCGGAGTTCGTAGAGGTCCCGCGCCGTCCGCGTGCGGACGTAGGCGTCGACTTCGCCCTTGAGCCGCCGGAGGACGGCGCTCGCCCGGGCGATCTCCTCGGGGTCGCGCTCGAGGCCCAGATACTCGTCCATCGTCCGCGTGAGCCGGGTGAACTTCTCGGCGGCGAATCGTTCGGGGAGGTCGGGGTCCCGGGTTCGAAGTTCGGGCGCGTCGACGATCTCGGGCTCGAAGCGCTCCGCGGTCCCACCACTTCGCTTCGAGGTGCGTTGCACCTCGCTGGTCGCGTCCGCGCCCGCCCGGAGCCCCCAGACGAGCCCCTCGAGCAGGCTGGTGCTGGCCAGCCGGTTCGCGCCGTGGACGCCGGTGCGGGCGCACTCGCCGACGGCGTAGAGCCGATCGAGCGACGTGCGGCCGTGCTCGTCGACGTCGATCCCGCCGCACAGGAAGTGCTCGCAGGGGGCGACGGGGATCTCGTCGCCCTCGATGCCGCGGTCGCGGCACCGCTCGGCGATGGCGGGGTAGTCGGTCTCGAAGGCGAGGGAACCGACGTCGAGGACGACCTCGCCGGTCGCCTCGCGTTCGGTTTCGACCGCGCGGGCGACGACGTCGCGGGGCGCGAGGTCGCCCTGCGGGTGATAGTCGTCCATGAACCGCTCGCCCTCGCCGTTGCGGAGGACGGCCCCCTCGCCGCGCAGGGCTTCGGAGAGCAGGAACGTCTGGTTTCGCGCCGCGGCTTCGCCGCTTCGCGCCTCGCAATCGTACGCCGTCGGGTGGAACTGGATGTACTCCATGTCCGCGACGTCCGCGCCGGCGAGCGCGGCCATGGCGATCCCGTCGCCCGTCGCGTCGTCGGGATTCGTCGACCGACCGTAGAGCGCACCGATACCGCCGGTCGCGAGGATCGTCGCGCCGGCGTAGATCGGGTGGCCCGCTGGCTCCTCGTCGGACATCACGCCGTGAACGCGTCCCTCCGCGGTGATCAGTTCGAGCGCGGCCGTGTCCTGCCGGACCTCGATGCGCTCGTGGTCGTCGACGTAGTTCAGAAACGGCCGCAGGATGTGGGTCCCGGTCGCGGCGTCGACGTGGAGGATGCGGTACTCCGAGTGGGCGGCCTCGCGCGTGTAGTCGAACTCGCCGTCGTCGGTCTCGTCGAACCCGACCCCGAGGGTGTCGACGAGCACGTCCTCGACGGCGTCGTCGGCGTTCTCGACGAGGACGTCGACGGCGTTCGGATCGGCGGTGCCGTCGCTGGCGTCGACGATGTCTGCTTTGAGCGATTCGGGGTCGCCTCGCGTGGTCGAGATACCGCCCTGCGCCCAGTCCGTGCTGGCGTCGTCGGGTTTCGTCGCCTTCGTCAGCAGGAGGACCTCCGCGCCCGCTCTGGCTGCGGATAGGGCGGCCGCACAGCCCGCGATACCGCTGCCGACGACGAGAACGTCCGCGGTCTCGCCGTCGGTCGTCGCCGTGCCGGTGTCGGTGTCGGTGTCGGTTTCGGTCATGGTTAGATCTCGAGCATGCGATCGAGCGCGACGCCCGCGAGTTCCTTCTCTTCGGGGGCGACCTCGATCACGTTGTGTTCGCGTCCCTCGGCGAGTTCCTCGAGCACCCAGGTGAGGTAGTTGGGGTCGATCTGGCGCATGGCGTTGCAGTCCATGCAGGCGTCGCCACAGAGCGGCAGGACGTTCACCTCGGGGTGCCAGCGCTGGAGGTGGTTGGTGAGGTGGATCTCGGTGCCGATCGCCCAGGTGTCGCCGGGGTCGGCCTCGGCGACCGTCTCACAGATCGTCGCGGTCGAGCCAGCAACGTCGGCCGCTTCGACGACCTCGCGACGGCACTCGGGGTGGACGATGACGTTGGCGTCCGGGTGGTCCGCCCGGATCTGGTCGACGTGGTCCTCGCGGAACCGCTCGTGGACCTGACAGTAGCCGTCCCAGAGGATGATGTCGCTCTCGGCGACCTCGTCGGCGTCCTTGCCCTCGGGGTCCCAGGGGTCCCACTCGGCGATCTCGTCTTCCATGCCGAGCCGGTGGGCGGTGTTCTCCCCGAGGTGCTTGTCGGGCAGGAACAGCACCTTGTCGCCCCGCTCGAAGGCGTACTCGAACGCCTTGTGGGCGTTCGAGGAGGTACAGACGAGCCCGCCCTGACTCGCACAGAACGCTTTCAGATCCGCGTACGAGTTCATGTACGTGATCGGGACGATGTCGGCGTCGGGCGCGGCCGCCGTGATCTCGGCCCACGCGCTGTCGACCTGCAGCGCTTCGGCCATCCCCGCCATCGGACACGACGCCTCCATGCTCGGGAGGATCACGGACTGATCGTCGTCCGTGATGATGTCCGCGCTCTCGGCCATGAACGTCACGCCGCCGAAGATCACGTACTCGGCGTCGGCCTCGGCCGCCTCCTTCGAGAGCTGGTAGGAGTCCCCGATGAAGTCCGCGTGCTCGACGATCTCCCGTCGCTGATAGTTGTGTCCCAGAATCACGACGTCGTCGCCGAGTTCCTCGAGCGCCGCCTCGATGCGATCGGTCCGCTCGTCCGCCGCCAAATCCCGGTACCGGGACGGCAGCTGCTCGAGGGAGTCGTATTTGAACAAACTCAGATCGGTTTCCAGCTCCGCCGTTTCCATTTTGACCATCTTACGTCACCTGTGGGTACACGCATATCAGTCCCGGCTATTGAATAAATTTTTCCTTCGAAAGTTAGTTCCGGGGGAATACCATCGACGGATACAACGGTCGAAAACGTATTGTCGGTTGTTCATCGCTGCCGACAGATCACCGCTCGAGACCGTCAGGAGTCCGGTCGATGGAAGCTTTTCGCCGTGATCCCTAGAGACGGTATGGCACTCGAGGACGTGTTCGCGAACTTCACGGTACGGGACTGGGAGCACGAACCGGCCGACGGAACGGTCCGGCTCGCCGTCGTCGGAATCGGCGGCTTCGCCCGCCAGCGCGCACTCCCCGCGATCGCCGCGAGCAGTTACTGCGAGACGACGACGCTGGTCACGAGTTCCCCCGACGACGTGACCGCCGTCGCAGCGGAGTGCGACGTCTCGGTGGTCCTCGACTACGACGACTTCCTCGCGGGCGAGCGCGCGGCCGCCTACGACGCGGTCTACGTCGCCACGCCGAACGCCCTCCACGGACGGTACGCGACCGCGGCGGCCGAGCGCGGAAAGCACGTCCTCTGCGAGAAACCCCTCGAGATCACCAGCGAGCGCGCTCGAGGGATCGTCGACGCCTGCGCCGACGCCGGCGTGACGCTGATGACGGCCTACCGGCTGCAGACCGAGCCGACGGTTCGACGCACCCGAGAGCTCGTTCACGAGGAGGTTATCGGCGACGTCGTGCAGGTCCACGGCGCGTTCTCGCACCCGCTGCTCGAGCACGCGAGTCCCGACACGTGGCGGCTCGATCCGGAGCTGGCCGGCGGCGGGGCGCTGGTCGACCTCGGCGTCTATCCGCTCAACACCATCCGGTTCCTGCTCGACTGCGAGCCGACGGGCGTGTACGCCACCGCACACTCGAGCGGCGGCCCCTTCGCGGACGTCGACGAACACGTCGCCTTCCAGCTCGAGTACGAGACCGACGCGACGGCCTCGTGTACGGCGAGCTTCGACGCCCACGCGAGCAGCCAGCTCGAACTGGTCGGCACCGACGGAAAGATCCACATCGAGTCGCCGTTCGGCGGCGTCGTCCCCCACGAGATGGTCGTCGAGAGCGGCGACGTTCGAATGGAGTACACGGGGCCGACGGTCGACGAGGTCTGCGAGGAGTTCGACTACTTCGGCTACTGCGTGCTGACGGGAACCGATCCCGAGCCCGACGGCGAAGACGGGCTCGCGGACCTGCACGCCATCGAGGCCGCCTACGAGTCGACCGAGACGGGCTGTCGGGTCGCGCTCGACTGAGGCGGCGGTCGGGCTCGAGCGGCCCCGTTCGAGCAAAACCCGGACGGCTCGAGGGCCGGACCGGCTACTCGAGCGCGTAGAGATCCGTCGAGAGGTACCGTTCGCCGGTGTCCGGCAGGATTGCGACGACCAGTTCGTCCGGGTGGTCGGTCGCGTAGTCGGCGGCGGCGGCCAGCGCTGCCCCCGCGGAGATACCGACCAGCAGTCCGTCGCTGCGTCCCAATTTCCGGGCCGCGGCTTTCGCATCGGCCGCCTCGACCGCTCGCGTCTCGTCGACGAGCTCGGTCCGGAGGATATCGGGGACGAAGCCGGGGCCGATCCCCTGGATGTCGTGGCCGTCGGAACTGAGCGCCGAGAGGGTCGGCGATTCGGCGGGTTCGACCGCGACCGACGTGAACTCGGTCTTCCCCTGCTCCTCTTTCACGTACTCCGAGACGCCGGTGATCGTCCCGCCGGTGCCGACGCCCGCGACCACGGCGTCGACGCCGCCGTCGGTCGCCGCCCAGATCTCCGGCCCCGTCGTCTCCCGGTGGGCCGCGGGATTGGCCGCGTTTTCGAACTGGCGGGCCATGATCGCGTCCTCGCGGTCGGCGACGAGTTCCTCGGCGCGCTCGTTGGCCCCGCCCATCCCGTCCTCGGCGGGGGTGAGCTCGAGGTCCGCCCCCAGCGCCCGCAGAAGCTGGCGGCGCTCGGTCGACATCGATTCGGGCATCGTCAGCACGCAGTCGTACCCCCGCGCGGCGGCGACCGCGGCGAGCCCGATTCCCGTGTTGCCGCTGGTCGATTCCACGAGGGTGCCGCCGGGCTCGAGCGCACCTGCACGCTCGGCGGCGTCGACGATGGCCCGCGCGATGCGATCCTTGACCGAGTAGGGGTTCGCCGCCTCGAGCTTCCCGTAGCAGTTGTCGGCGAAGGCGTCCAGCCGAACGAGCGGCGTCTCTCCGATCAGTTCGTCGACGCTCTCGGCGGCGTCGATGTCGGCCGTGGATTCGGCAGTTCCGTCCATCGGACAGTCATTCGTGCCTTCCGAACTATCGATTCCCCCGAACGTCTTCGACTGTCGTACCAGCCCTTGGGAACGGGATCGATCGTCGCACGGACTCGACGCTCAAAGGCCCGTTTGAGCTTGGCGAGGGGTTTTTTCCCTGCCCGTCGACCGAACGGTATGGATCGACGACAGTTCCTCGCGGCCTCGAGCGTCGGGGTCGCGGCGGCGATCGCGGGCTGTGCGGGTAATCCGCTCAGTCGTACCGACTCCGAACCGAACGAGGACGCGAACGCGAACGCGAGCGCGGACCGCGGCGAGATTACGGTCAGCGCGACCGGCGAGGTCGACGCCGACCCGGATCGAGCGACCATCAGCGTCGGCGTGCAGGCGACCGGCGAGAGCGCCGACGCCGTGACCGACGAGCTGGCGACGGGGGCCGAACAGCTTCGCGCGGCGTTCGACGATCTCGGCATTCCGGAGGAGAACGTCGAAGAAGGCCGGTACCGCGTTCACCCGGCGCACGGACGAGACGCCGACGGGTTCGAGGGATCACATTCGTTCGAGGTGACGGTCACCGACGTCGACCGCGTCGGCGAGGTCATCGACGCGGCGATCGAGGCCGGCGCCGACGATGTCGGACGCGTGAACTTCACGCTACAGGAAGACACGCGCTCGACGCTGCGAAAAGAGGCGATCGACGCCGCACTCGGGAGCGCCGACGAGGAAGCGAGCCACATCGCGGACAACCGCAACGTCGAACTCGAGGGAACGACGGCCGTCACGACCAACGACGTGGCGGTCCACCCGGTCCGGGAGACGCTCTCGAGCGGCGACGCAGCCGAGGACGCGGCACCGCCGACGGAGATCGAGGCGGACCCCGTCAGCGTGAGCGCCAGCGTCACGGTCACGTATTCGTTCGACGAGTGATCGCGGCGAGCGGGGCGATCGGCGGCCGCCCTCGAGCGACGAGGGCGGCGCTGTGCGACGAGACGGTGCCTTCCCCCACATTTTGGCCGGCCTAAAACCGAACGACTTTTGAATTGTTAGGCGAGCCTAAAACGTATGGAAGCGACGATGCGATCGGGCCAAAGCCGACGTGCGTTCGTGGCGACGGGAGTGACCGCCGGAAGCGCCGCGCTGGCCGGCTGTATCAGCGGGACCGAGCCCGGCTCGGAGAGCGGGGGCGACTCGTACACGGTGTCGATGGCACCGATGGGCGAGGTCGAGTTCGACGGCGTCCCCGAGCGGGCCTTCGTCACCTTCACGCAGTACGCCGACATGGCGGTCGCGCTCGGGCACGGCGACGCGGTGCAGACGCTCTTCGCCCCGGAGATGTCGGGGACGACGATGACCAAGTTCTACGACCGACTCGAGGGGGTCGAGTTCGACTGGGAGGGCCTGGAGAACCCGCTCGAGGGCGGCGTGACGAAAGAACAGCTCTACGGCGCGGAGAGCGACGTCCACTTCCTCGATCCGTCGTACGTGCTGACGACGCAGGACGACTGGGACGACGACGACGTCGAGGAGATCGCCGACGCGGTCGCCCCCTGGATCGGCAGCTACCACAGCGGCGTCCACAGCGAGCCCGCCGACGTCTACGCCGACAGCTACGAGTACTACACCCTCTGGGAGCTCTTCGAGACGGTGGCGGCCGTCTTTCAGGAACGGGACCGCTACGAGGCGCTCGCCGCGGTCTACGACGAGACGCGGACGCGGATCGAGTCGGCCCTCCCGCCCGAAGACGACCGGCCGACGGTCGCCCGAGTCACGCTGGGAGACGGCGTGTTCTACGCCTACCACCTCAACACGCCCGGCTTCTGGCAGGCGGAGACGCGGCCACTCGGTGCCCACGACGCGCTCGCCGACGTGGAGTGGGAGGGCGACTGGGGGCAGGTCGACTACGAGACGATGCTCGAGGCCGACCCGGACGTCATCCTCCACCTCTGGGGTATCACGCCGAACTACGCGATCGAGAACGTCCGGGACCGCCTGGAATCACACGCCGCGGGCAGGGAACTGACCGCGGTCGGGAACGACCAGGTCCTCGCGAGCGGCATGCGATACCAGGGGCCGATCATGAACCTCTTCCAGCTGGAGATGACGGCCAAGCAGCTCTATCCCGAGCAGTTCGGCGAGTGGCCCGGCTACGAGTCCGGCGACTCGTACCCGACGATCCCCGACGACGAGCAACTGTTCGACCGCCAGCGCGTGGCGGCGATCGTCACTGACGGAGCGTAGAATGAGCGGCGACAACGACGAGCGCGGACCCGGCGACGGCGATCCGGGATTCGACGCCGACGTCGCTATCGTCGGTGGCGGTCCCGCCGGCTGCGCCGCCGGCGTCTTCACCGCTCGAGCCGACCTCGAGACGGTGCTCTTCGATCGCGGCCCCTCCTCGCTGCGGCGGTGTGCGTCCCTCGAGAACTACCTCGGGTTTCCCGGCGCGATCGACGTCGACACGTTCCTCTCGCTGGCGCACGAGCACGCCGAAACCGCGGGCTGTCGGCTCCGCGACGACCTCGTCGAGTCGGTCGCGTCCCTCGACGACGGGGGGTTCCGGCTCGAGACGCAGGAAGGGGACCCGCTCACGGCACGGTTCGTGATCGCCGCGACGAAGTACGACGGGTCGTATCTCCGCGGGCTCGACGACGACGACGCGCTGTTCGTCACCGCGGAAGGCGACGGCGAGACGGCCGACCGGTTCGATCGCGAGTATCCGGACGACGACGGTCGAACGCCGGTCGACGGCTGCTACGTCGCCGGGCCGCTCGCCGGCTGCGGCGATCAGGCGATCATCGCTGCCGGCCACGGCGCGACCGTCGCCCGCGCGTTGTGCCGCGACCTGCGACGCGAGGACGGGTACTGGGGCCGGTTCGCGGATCACTACGACTGGCGGCGCAGGGCCGCGAACCTGCAAGCGGAGTGGGCCGACCCCGAACGGTGGGTCGACCTGTTCGATCGGGACGCACCCGACGATCTCGAGGCGGACACGATCCGCCGGCTCGCCGAGGAGCACACCGACGACCGCCTCGAGCAGTACGTCGATGCCGACGCGGCCGACCGGCGCGCCGACCGCGGCCAGCGACGGCTCGCGGCGGCACTCGACGACGAGGTCCTGCTCGAGGCCGTCGACGACGCGGCGGTCCGGGAGTACGCCGACAGGCTCGACCGGGACGGTTCGAGCGACGAGTGAGCAGGTCCGGAAGCGATCGCGAGTCGGACTCGCTCACTCGTCGCTCCGATCGTCCTCGAGTCACGGCCGGCGTCGCCACTGGACGGGAACAAACATAGAATCGACACGACACGTCGCGGTCGCAGTTGGCCGTCAGTCGTCGGCCGGAACCGCCCGCGTGTCCGCTCGCTCGGAAGCCATCGCGAGCACGTCGTCGAAGAAGTCGAGGGTGTCTTCGGGGCCGGGGTTCGCTTCGGGGTGGTACTGGCGGGTGATCACGTCGTACTCGACGCCGTCGATCCCTTCGGGCGTGTCGTCGTTGACGTTGATCTGCGTGACCTCGAGGTGCTCGCCGGGATCGGCGACGGTGTAGCCGTGGTTCTGGGTCGTCATGACGACCTGCCCGGACTCGAGGTCGAGGACGGGCTGGTTGACGCCGCGGTGGCCGAAGGTCATCTTCTCGGTGGTGCCGCCGAGCGCCTCGGCGACGATCTGCTGGCCGAGACAGATGCCAGCGACGGGCGTGTCCTCGACGAACGCCTCGACGAGCGCGATCGCGCCCTCGAAGTTGACCGGGTCGCCGGGACCGTTCGAGACGAACAGGATGTCGGGGTCGACGGCCTCGACGTCGGCGGCGGCCGCGTCGTAGGGGAACACGTGCACGGTCGCGTCACGCTCGAGCAGCGAGTCGACGATCGAGCCCTTCGCGCCGCAGTCGATCAGGGCGACGGTCTCGCCGTCGTTGTCCGCGCCGTGGACGGCCGGCTCGTCGACGCTGACCTGCGCGCCGATGTCGGTGTGGTCGCTCATGGCCTCGCACTGCTCGAGTTCGGCCAGCGCGTCCTCCTCGGTGACGTCCTCGCCGACGGCGATGCCGCACTTCATCGCGCCGCCGTCGCGGATGTCGGTGACGACCTCGCGCGTGTCGAGGTGGTCGACCGCCGGGACGCCCTCGTCCTCGAGCCAGCCGACGACGTCCTCGGTGAGTTCCTTCGCGATCACGGCACGCGGGTGAACGCGGTCGTCCTCGAACCGCTCCTCGCGGACGCCGTAGTTCCCGATCAGCGGGTACGAGAACGTGAGAATCTGCTCCTCGTAGGAGGGGTCGGTCAGACTCTCCTCGTACCCCGTATACGCTGTCGTGAAAACGAGTTCACCGCGAGCCGTTCCTGACGCGCGACCACGACCCTCGAGTACGTGGCCGCCCTCCAGTGCGACGTAGGCTTCCGTCATTACGAACTACGTATCGGATGGACCATCATAAGTGTTGTCTTCGAAGCTCAGTTACGATTTTCGTAATCGGTAAGTGCAGGTCACACGTAGGTACGCATCTCCATGGACGACCTGGACCGACAGATTCTCGATATTCTCCGGCGAGACGCCCGGACGCCGTACACCGAGATCGCCGACGAGGTTGGGACGAGCGAGGGGACCGTCCGCAACCGCGTCGAGCGCATGATGGACGACGACGTCATCGAACGCTTCACGATTTCGACCCGGACCGGCAACGTCCAGGCGATGCTCGAGATCAGCGTCGCGGTCGACGTCGACACCAAAGCGGTCTCGGAGCGGATGGCCGAGTGGGACGAGGTCGACTTCGTCTGGATGGTCTCGGGCGAGCAGGACGTCGTGCTCGTCGTCGACGCCGCGGACACGCGCGGGGTCAACGATTTGATCACGAAGGCCCGCGACCAGGAGGAGGTCGTGAACACGAAGACGCGGCTGATTCTGGACGAGGAGCTCGGCTAGGCCGATCGGTCGAACGCGTCAGTCGAGCGCCCCGAACCGGTCGGGCGGCCGCCGGTTGTCGGTCGCTCGCTCGAAGGCGGACGCCAGCTCGAACAGCCGGGGTTCGGCGAACGCCCTGCCGAGCAGTTCGACGCCGACCGGGAGCCCGTCGTCCGTGAAGCCGGCCGGGACGACGATCGCCGGCAGTCCCGTGTGCGCGGACAGCTCGCAGTTCATCTCTTCGAACGGCTGGTGGTCGGGAATCTCGACGGGCGGAACCGTCGAGGGCGGATACAGGACGGCGTCGAGGTCGTGCTCGGCCAGCCTCGAGAGCGTCGTCTCCCTGAGCCGCCCTCGCCGCCGGAGTCGCCGGAGGTAGCCGACGTTCTCGTCCAGCGACCCGGTGTCCATCTCGAGGATGCCGGCCGCTTCCATTCGGGATTCGATCGACGGGGCGATCGTTCCCGTGTCGACGAGGTCGGCCAGCGAGTCGAGGGGCGTCGCGTCCCCGAGTTCCGACAGGTAGTCGTCGAAGTCGCGCGCGAACTCGTACTGCAGCACGCGAGCGCTCGCGAGGCGGTCGCCGTCGACGACCTCGACGGGGTCGACGATCGTCGCACCGGCCGCCGCCATCGCCTCGATCGCGTCCTCGACGACCGCCGTGACCGCCTCGGCGTCGGCCGCGGACGCGTGCTCCTCGTTCCGGAGCCCGAAGAACTGCCGGGCGACGCCGATGCGCGCCCCCTCGAGACCGGCATCGTCGAGGTGGGCGACGTACCCGTCCTCGGGGATCTGATCCGCGCCCCTCGCCGTGACCGGGTCCGCGGGATCGTAGCCGGCCACGACCTCGAGCAGCCGCGCGGCGTCCGCGACGGTCCGAGCGATGGGGCCCGGCGTGTCCTGCGTCTCGCTCAGCGGGACGATGCCCGTCCGGCTCACCAGCCCCCTGGTCGGACGGACGCCGACGAGATCGTTGAACGCGGGCGGCGACCGAACGGACGAGCAGGTGTCGGTCCCCGTTCCGACGACGGCGAGGTTCGCGGCGACGGCCGCCGCAGTGCCGCCGCTGGAGCCCGCCGGCCGCCGCTCGAGGTCGTACGCGTTCCGCGTCGCACCGCCGAGCGAGCTGATCGTGTCGACGCCGAACGACAGCTCCTGCAGGTTCGCCTTCGCGACGACGACGCACCCGGCGTCGCGGAGTTGCTCGACGACGAACGCGTCGCGCGACGGCGTGGACTCGGCGAGCGCTACCGATCCCGCCGTGGTCGGCATATCGTGTGTGTCGTGGTTGTCCTTGACGACGACCGGAACGCCGTGGAGCGGGCCGACGAACCCGTCGCTCTCGAAGCGCTCATCGAGCCGGCGAGCCCGCCGCCGGGCGTCGTCGTTGACCGTCAGAATCGCGTTCAGATCGTCGTAGGCGTCGATACGCGCCAGATAGCGGTCGACGAGCGCTTCGGCGGTGACGCGCCCGTCCGCCACGGCCGCGCGAACGTCGGCGACGGTCGCCTCGAGGAGATCGAACGAGTCGGGAAGCGATGTGGACATGCGAGAGGTCGAATCCGTACCGGGTAGTCCCGGACCAGGGACCTGAATCTGTCGCCCGGCGGTATTAGTTCGCGGGCGTCGTCTTCACCCCGATGGCAAACAGGGTCCAGCTCGGCGACTGGGAGACGGTGATCGACGAACTGCGCCGGTTCGGCGAAACCGGCGACGTGACGACCGGAGACGATCGGATTCGGATCGACTTTGGTGCCGCCCACCTCGAGGTCTCGCGTGACGGACGCGTCAGTACGGGGATGCCGCTGCACGACTTCGACTGGCGTGGGGCGGTCGAGTTCGTCGTGGACCACGACGCGGGGTCGCTCACGATCGACGCCGACGACGTGGCGTACACGTTCAGGCGGCCCGGCGGCTGAGGGCGGCGGCTCGAGCGACTCGCGATCGACACAGCTCGCCGGCCGATCGGGCGGGTGCAGTAGCGCGAGAATCGATGGCGAGGCGCGGACGCACGTTCCGTCCCAGTCGCTCGCGACCGTCGTCGCGGGTCCGCCCGTCGGCGCGTCAGTTGTGGCGCGACCGCCGTTCTTCGCGGACGACGAGCCGCGCGCCGTACCGGAGCGCTTCGGACCGTGAGCTAAACATCCCCTGTTCGACCAGCGCATCGAGTTCGTGAACAAGTTCCGGCGGAAGCAAGACCGGAACGGACTCCCTATCGCGACCCATGATTATACGTACGAAACGGGGTAGTATAAAAGTGCGCAACGCGACGAATAAAACGGGCAGAATCGATCGGACCGCCCCTCGAGTTCTCATCTCCGTTCCGGCCGGTTTCGGGGGGCTCGAGCGCGAGGGCGACTACTCCTCGCGAAGTTGGTCGAACAGGTCCGGCGGCAGGGAACAGCCGCAGGGTTCGACGGTGCCGGTGTGGGGACCCGTGGCGACGACGAACTGCACCGGCTCGCCGCAGTGGGGACAGTCGGGGAACGGGGCCGGGGAGACCGCGCCGGCCTCGCCGTCGTCGCTCACGCGCCGGCCCTCCCGGGTCGTCGCGGCCGTGTGCGCGGACTCGAGACTGGTCGCGGCTGGCGATTCGGGCGTCGTGCGGGACGTTTATATCCCGGAAGGCTGTACGGAATCATGGCTTCGCCGTATGGTGGAAGCCAAGTCTCGGGTGCTTGGACCACCCGGGACGTTTCGGTAACGTCCCCACGGGAGACCGGCTTCCGGTCTATCCATTGACTCGTTAGAACTTATATCTACTGCTAATGGGCCCGGATTGTATCGGTCTGGGTCGAGGATGAAACCCACGAGACGGCGGTGTACCGTCTCACTTGGAGTCGTCGATATCGCGATCGGACGCTGCTCTGTCGGGGGGCGATGACCCGGGGAGACCGAACGGATCAGCCTCGTCGCTCCCGCTTCCGTGTTTCGCATCAGTCCGTTCGAAGAGGTACAACAAAACACCCGTTCCGCCCGTCAAGAGGACAATTCCGATCCATTTACCGGGATCGTCTATCTCGAGTCGTCGCGCGTCGAAATAGACGAGAACCGGAAGAGCGACGACGGACAAGAAAACGTATCCCACGACGATCGTGACCATCATGTTTCACAGTATACCAGATAGAGGGGAAAAGTGTCACGGTATTAAAGGGAGTGGTCGGCGAGTTCGACTCGCTTCCGTTGCGAATCGAGACAGTCGGAAGTCGTACGGGGAGACGGCCCCCTCGAAGCGCGATACCGACGATATCACAGTGACCGTTGCGAACAGCGCGTCCTCGAGTGACGGGGGTGAAAACCACGTTCCGTCGTTGTAGCGGTGAGCAGAAGACGGTGATTTCGGACCACGCACTCGCACGAGCACGGATGGCCCGCTCACGGATCGCTTCGCTCTCTGTTCGCTTTGGAGACGCGATCGTTGGAAGCGTCTCGCAGACAGCGCGCGCCACCCCACGGCGATCGGTCTGTCGGCCGGACCGCAGTTGATCCCTCAATCGGCCTCCTCCTCGCCCGGCGGTTTGCCCACGCCGGGCGTCGGCCGTTCGATCGCGTCGATCACCTGTTTGCGGTCGTGGATCGCCCGGTAGCCCCGGCGGAGCAGGCGGTCGGGTCCCGTCCTCGAGACGCGCGCGCTGACGTTCCCCTCGCGGATGGCGTCGACGATCGACGTGGGCGTGAGCCGGTCGGCCTCGACGACCGTGTACGCCCGGCCCACCTCGAAGGGGTAGTGCGCGTCGCTACCGCCGACCAGCGGGAGATCCCGTTCTTCGGCTAACTGCTCGACCAGCGGCTGCGAGCGCGGGTGTTTGCCGTTGACCTCGATCGCGTCGAAGGGGACGTCCTCGAGTTCCCGCACCGTGCTGTTCCGGAAGGGGTGGGCGACGATGGCGGCGCAGTCGCGGTCGTGCGCAAGCGCGACCGCCTCCCCGGGGGAGAGCGCGCCGGGTTTCGTCGCCGCCGGCGGATCGGGGCCGACGACGAGGACGTGGCCGCGGTCGGTCGTGATCTCGATCCCCGGCAGAGTCTCGACGTGGGAGGACGGATCGAACGCGGTGTAGTAATCGTGGTTGGTGGTCGCGACCCCGTCGAGGCCGCGCCGCCGGGCCACCGCCGCGAGGAGGCGGACGCCGAGCGGGTCGAACCGGTCCCCGAGCGAGCGTCGGCCGTGGAAGAAGCGCGTGTGTGCGTGCAGATCGACCGCGTACATACTGGAGCAAACGCCGGGCAGACTCTTTTGCGTGCGGCCGGCATGTACTGCAGTATGACTCCCGCGGAGACGAGCGACCGCGTTCTCGTCCTCAACCCCGTCAGCGGAAACGGGAACCACGTCGACGACGTCGCGACGCTCGCCGGCGACCACGGCTTCGACATTCGTAGAACCGAAGAAGCCGGCGACGCGACGCGACTGGCCCGCGAGGCCGCACCCGACGCCGACCTCGTCGCCGCGGCCGGCGGCGACGGCACCCTCAACGCCGTCGTCAACGGCGTCGCCGCCGCGGACGCGCTCGAGACGACCACCGTCGCGGTCGTCCCCGCCGGGACGGGCAACAACTTCGCGGCCAACGTCGGGATCGAGGGGATCGAGCACGCGTTTACCGTGATCGAAGCGGGGCGGCGGCGATCGATCGACATCGGCACGGCGAACGACCGGCTCTTCGTCAACTCCTGCGTCGGCGGGATCACCGCCGAGGCGAGCAGCGAGACGACCACCGAGAGCAAGGCGGAGCTGGGCGTGCTCGCGTACGTGAAAAACACGGTCGAGACGGTCGGCGAGTTCGACTCGCTCCCGCTGCGGGTGGAGACGGCGTCGGCACCGGACGGCGAGCGGGCGCGGGCCTGGGAGGGCGAGGCGCTGTTCGTCCTCATCGGGAACTGCCGGCGCTTTACCGGCGCGCGGACCGCACAGGCGAACGTCGAGGACGGCCTGCTCGAGGTCACGATCGTCGAGGACGCCGCGACCGCGAACCTCGTCGGCGGCGCGGCGCTCGAGGGCCTGCTCGGCCGGGACAGCGCGCACATCATTCGCCGCCGAGCGCCGTCGCTCACGATCGAGAGTCGCGGGGACTCCGTCGAGTACAGTCTCGACGGCGAGATGCTCGAGACCGAGACCCTCCGCCTCGAGACGGCCGTGCAGCGACTCACGATCCCGGTCGGAGACGGCTATCGACCGGACCCTGACGACGGCGACCGCTGGCCGCTCGAGGTGCCCGCGAATCGGTAGTCTCACCGACGGTATCGATTCGAAACGGTCGAGACGAGACGATACTGGTTTCAAGAGTCACCGTAATTGTGCGGGTATGAGCGCGCCGCAGGAGGACGAGGACCTCCAACACGAGAACGCCGGCCAGGACGTGATCGCCGTCGACGCCGACGACAACGAACTCGAACTCGTCAACCGACTCGACGCCCACACCGGGGACGGCATTCGCCACCGGGCGTTCACCTCGCTGGTCTTCGACGGCGAGGGCAACGTCTTACTCGCCCAGCGAGCGCCGGGCAAGCGCCTGTGGGGTACCTACTGGGACGGCACCGTCGCCTCCCACCCCGTCGAGGGCCAGAGCCAGGAGGAAGCGACCCGCCAGCGACTCGAGGAGGAACTGGGGATCACGCCGGACCAGTACGACGACCTGCAGGTGACCGACCGCTTCGAGTACAAGCGGTACTTCGAGAACGCGGGCGTCGAGCACGAGGTCTGTGCGGTCCTGCAACTGACGCTGTCCGACCGGAGCCTCGACCCCAACGAGGAGGAGGTCGCCGGGCTGATGTGGGTCCCCTACGAGCGGCTCCACTCGAATCCGGAGTGGTACCGGCAGTTGCGGCTCTGTCCGTGGTTCGAGATCGCCGTGCGCCGGGACGTCCGGTAGCGATCGAGGTGCCAGCCGATCGCCGCCGGATGGTCCCGTCGCGGACACCACGCCGGACCTGCCAGCACGGAACCCGTTTCGTCCGGCGAGCCGAAACGCTCCCACGCGGCCCGCTCGAGCGCGCAGCCGGCGGTATCGGGGCGGGAAACCGCGCCGAGCCCCGCCGCGTTTCGGGACGCGACACAGTCCGGAAACAGTACACGAGCGAGAGGTTTATGAGGGAGTGCTCACACATGCAGGATAACCTGCGATGGTCACTGGAACGCTCAGACGTCTTCTCCGGGGGAGTGTGATCGGGTCGTCCGCATCGGCGAGGGGGTCGACCGCCCCGGGGACGACGGAGTCGGACCCGTCGCCCGGTTCGGGGCGACACTCCGACGAACCGCTCGATATCTGTCTGTTGAGCTACCGCTCGAATCCGTACTCCGGGGGGCAAGGCGTCTACGTGAAATACCTGAGCCGGGCGTTGACCGACCTCGGCCACTCCGTCGACGTAATATCGGGCAAGCCGTACCCCGAACTGGACGACGACGTCCGGCTGGTGAAACTCCCCGGCGAGAACATCGTCGACGAACTCGACCGGCTGGGGCAGTTCGAGCCGTCGTACCTCCGCGAGCCGCTCGCGCTCTACGAGTGGCTGAGCGCGCTCACCGGCGGCTTTCCTGACCCCTACGTCTTCGGCCGGCAAGTCGTCGACTACTTCGAGGACCACCGCCCCGAGTACGACGTGATCCACGACAACCAGTCGCTCTGTCACGGCCTCCACGCGCTCCGCGAGCGGGGCTACCCGGTCGTGGCAACCGTCCACCATCCGATCACCGTCGACCGCGAGGCCGCGCTCGCCGCGGCCGACGGCTGGGGGGAACGGCTGTTGATCCGCCGGTGGTATCGGTTCCTCCGGATGCAACGCGACGTCGTCCAGGACCTGCCACACGTGCTGACCGTTTCCGAATCCGCAAAGCACCGCACCGTCACCGACTTCGGAGCCGATCCGGAGTCGATCCAGGTCGTCCACAACGGCATCGACACGGAGCTGTTCGAACCCGTCGACCGCACACGCACCCGCGACCGCCCGCGCGTAATGACGACCGTCAGCGCGGACGTTCCGCTGAAGGGTGCCCGACACCTGCTCGAAGCCGTCGCAGCCGTCCGCGAGGACGTCGACGCCGAACTCGTCGTCGTCGGCGAGTTCGACGCGGGCGGCGAGTGCGACCGGCTGATAACCGAACTGGGCATCGGCGACGCGATCGAGACCCACAGCGAGATCAGCTACGAGCGGATGGTCGAACTGTACGGCACCGCCGATATCGCGGTCGTCCCCTCGCTGTACGAGGGGTTCGGGCTCCCCGCGGGCGAGGCGCTGGCCTGCGGCGTTCCGGTCGTCGCCACCACCGGCGGCGGACTGCCGGAGGTGGTCGGCGACGCCGGCGTCCTCGTGGAGCCGGGCGACGCCGACGCGCTGGCCGACGCGATCCGCGACCTGCTCGCCGACGACGAGCGCCGTCGCCGACTCGGCGAGCGGGGCCGCGAGCGCATCGTCGAGGAGTTCGACTGGGAGCGGGCCGCCCGCGAGACGGTTCGAACGTACCGCAACGCGATCGACGCGCGGTCGCAGGTGGTCTGACCGTGGAGACGATCGATTTCGACCGACTGACGCTGACGCCGGGGATGCGCGTCCTCGACGTCGGCTGCGGCGAGGGACGGCACGTCCACGCCGCTGCCCTCGAGAACGTCGCCGAGGTCGTCGGCCTCGACCTCGAGCGGTCGAACCTGACGGCGGCCCGTGAGGACTACGAGACGTACATCGCCGGCGAGACGGACGTCCCGGTCACGTTCCTCTCGGGGGACGCGCTCAGGCTGCCCTTCGCGGACGGCGCGTTCGACGTGGTCTGCTGTACCGAGGTCCTAGAGCACCTGCCCGACTACGAGTCGGCCATCGACGAGCTACGGCGGGTCTGTGCGCCGGGCGGCACGCTCGCGGTGAGCGTCCCCAGAGCCGGTCCCGAACGGGTCTGCTGGGCGCTGTCGGACGACTACCACGAGGTCGAGGGCGGCCACGTCCGCATCTTCGACCGCGAGGAGCTGCGGGCCGCCATCGAGCGCCGCGGGTTCCGGCGGGTCGACGGCCACTTCGCCCACGCCCTGCACGCTCCCTACTGGTGGCTGAAGTGTCTCTGGTGGGACCGCGACCAGCGCGGCGACGCGCCGCTCCCGCTGCGGGCCTACGACCGCTTTTTGGAGTGGGACGTGCTGGAATCGCCGCGGCCGGTCCGGCTGCTCGAGCAGGCGCTCGATCCGGTCGTCGGCAAGAGCGTCGTCTACTACTTCGAACTGGAGGGGCGAGCGTGAGCAACGTCTCGTCGCGCGTGTCGCTTTCCGACTGGGGGCTCGAGCCGGCGGTCGACTACATCGAGCGCGTCCAGCGATCGGACGGGCTCGTGCCGTGGTACCCCGACGGGCCGGCCGATCCCTGGGATCACGTCGAGAGCGCGATGGGGCTCTCGGTCGCCGGCCGCGACGAGGCCGCCCGCCGCGCGTACGACTGGATCGCCGACGTACAGCACGACGACGGGGGGCTGTGGGCCACCTACGGCGAGACCGACGGCGACGAGGGGGCCCACGCCGGCGACGAGCCGCGCAAGGAGACCCACCGCAGCGCCTACGTCGCCGTCGGCGTCTGGCACCACTACCAGTGTACCGGCGACCGGGCGTTCCTCGAGGCCCTGTGGCCGACGGTTCGCGACGCCCTCGCGTTCGCGTGCGCCCGGCAGGCCCCCACCGGGGAGGTCCACTGGGCCGTCGGCGCTGACGGCGCGGTCTACGAGGACGCCCTGATCGCCGGCTGCGCCTCGATCTACAAGAGCCTGGCCGCCGGCGCGGCGATCGCGGACGTGCTCGGCTACGGGGACGCCCGCGACCGCTGGCTCGAGACCCGCGCCGACCTCGGCGAGGCGATCCGTTCGCGGCCCGACCGGTTCGACCGCACCTGGGAGAGCAAGTCCCGCTACGCGATGGACTGGTTCTATCCCGTCCTCTGTGGCGTGCTGACCGGCGAGCCGGCGCGCCAGCGGCTCGAGGCGGGGTTCGATCGGTATCTCGAGGCGGGGCTGGGCTGTCGCTGCGTGGCGGACGAGCCCTGGGTGACCGTCGCCGAGTCCTGCGAACTGGTGATTTCACTGGCCGCGGTCGGCGAGGCGGAGCGCGCGCGTGAGATCTACGAGTGGCTCTTCCAGTGGACCGACGACGAGGGCGTCTTCTGGACCGGCTACCAATTCGAGGACGAGGAGTTCTGGCCGGGCGACCGGCCGACGTGGACCGGCGGGGCGGCGGTGCTGGCCGCGGATGCGCTTTCGGGCCTGTCGCCGGCTGGAGAGCTGTTTACCGAACGGCTATACGACTGACGCATCCCGCCGGAGACGCCCACAGAGGACGGAAACGTCAGGAACGCAACGACGGCAGGGAATCGCGAAAGAGTCTACCCACTCGGCTCAGGTCCCTCTTCTTCCTCCCAATCCGAACCCGGGAACCGATCGCATACGCTCTCGAGATGAGAGGGACGACGAAGCGTCTGCTTCTCCCCGAACGGGTCGAGACGTCCCGGTATCTGAACCAGCTATCGATCGACCTTGCTACGGGGGGCTTCCGTCCCGAATACGCGCCCCGTATGCAGCATCGACCGAACGGCTCACCTGCCGGCCGTCAAAACGGCGTGCTGAATACAGCGGGTGTATCCAGCACGATAGAGCGCACTGATTCGACTCGTATTACCCGGGGAGAAGTGGAAGCAGAGCCCGTGAGGACGACTGTCTCAGACGCTGTGAAACGGGGGCACCCAATCCGTTGCATGCCGTGAGATTTTCTGTCTCTATACCCTCAGCATCATCTATGGCTGGATTGATCCAGCGAACGGCACAGGCGGTCGATGATACGTGGCAGTCGATATGGCATAGATCGAGTCGCGCCGAGAAAATCGTGATCGCCATCGCGCTTCTGGTCACCGGATTGGCCATCCCGGTGATCCCGATCGTCTGGATCGCCCGGATCGTTGCTAACTAATCAACGGAGCAGCGGGGCGAGAGACGCGCTCCCTCTGCATCGGGTCCGAGTGAAAACCCAGGTCCGGCCGATACACGCCATCTATTCGGCAGCAGTCGTACGCTCTACCAGCGCGATACCAGGAAAACCCGCGCTGATGCGTCGTCGTTCTCGTCGACAATCTCGAGGGGACGGTGCTTGTCGTCCGCGCTCTCCTGCCCGATGCTGTCGGATTCGTCGGCCCGTTTGGTGGGCCGTGGGCCGATCGTCCGCAGCTGTGCGAACAGCGAGTTCGATACGATCGCGACCGGATGAACCGGCACCGGCTCCGAACCCGGCGTTCGACGGGGACGGACGGTCCCCTCGGGTACCATCCCGCTATCGTCGGATTGCCCGTCGCGCTGGTCCGCGAAAAAGACGATCGATTGGAGCGTTCGTGACGGCGCAGCGAATCCGGAGTGTTACTCGGTCGCTGCCTGTGGCGACGACTCCGGTCGCGTCTCAACCTCGAGTTCGTCCAGTTCGCCCTCGGCCGTCGCTTGCTCGATCTTCGCGATCTCTTCTGCGTAATGCAGGAAGGTGTCGACCGAAGCGACGACGACGCGGGCCTCGACGGTGATCAGTTCGATCCCGACGACCGAGATGCGTGCCCAGACGTCGATGACGACGCCCTTGTCGAGCACGCGATCGAGGACCTCGGCGAGACTCGACGAGTCTGGTCGTGCTTGAGGGGATGCCATAACGATCTCCGTCCGAAGGTGCAGCGCGAGCGGTATTCATCCCGAGGGCTGCGTCGGCAAGCTATCGCTCGGAGCACGTTCGTCGGGAGGAGCCACGACATCGAACCGGTGTCGGAAAGCGGTCCGCGTCTCGTCACGCCGACCGGATGCAGAGATAGTCCGGACCGCCAACCCACTCCTTTCGCGCGATGTATCCTCGCACGCCTGACTCGGTTCGTGCGTGCCGACTATGGCGGAGTTTCAGATAGTGGATGGGGATGATAGCGGGTCGCCCGCTGCACGGTGTGCCGTCACAACTGCTCGAGGAGGTCGTCTCGACGAAGGTACAACTACGACGAACGGAAACGTCTTTCAGCGTCAGCGAGTTGCCACGATCATGAACGTTCGAAACATTCGCGAGGACGAGATCGAAACTCTGGTCGACGACCTCTGGGTCCCCTTCGCGGCGGAGATGGCGGACCTCGATTCGTACAACGAGGTGGCCGACGAGGTGCGAGAGAGCGCGCTGACGTATCGACGGGATCACCTCGCGGACGACGACGTGGCGACCTTCGTCGCGGATGCCGACGGACCGATCGCCGGGTACGCCGTCGTCGTGTCCGGCGACTCGCCGCCGGTGTTCGCGCGCGGGCCGGAAGCGACGCTCGAAGAACTGTACGTCGTCCCCGCGCACCGAGGGGAGGGGATCGCGACGGCGCTCATGGACCGGGCAGAGGGGTGGGCCGCGGACCGCGGCTGTGACTACATCACCCTGTCGGTGAACGCGAGCAACGACAGCGCCGCCGCACTGTACGAGTCCAGCGGGTACGCGGTTCGACGACACAAGATGGACAAGCCGCTCGAGTGAGACGCCCGCCTCGCTCCGATCCGGAACGACCCAGCGCGGTAGCGGGCCGCCGAACGGATCGGTGGGGACTCGAGACGGGCTCGAGCGCGGTCGGTCGGGCGAAACGGTCGTACCCGCCCATCGCTACTCCTTGTGCGCAAACGTGAGAAAATAAGCGGCGATCGCCTGCATGATACCCAAAGAAATGCTTGCAGCAATCGGTGACGGTGAATCTATCCGTAATACCGTGGCAAGTACAAAATAACCGAGAGCAGACGAAGCGCCGACAAAAACGGCTGCTTCGCCACGGGAGAGGGTTTCTGCCCACCTATCGAGACGATCATAGATCTCGCTCACGGTCTCTCTATCGACTATATTCGAAGAAGAAAAATTCGCTTTCGACTTCCGTGCGTGTGTCACCGTTCGCAGAAAGGACGCGTCAGCCAGTTCACCAGTGGTCGTCGCATTCGACGGGAGCACACGAAACACCGTGGGAGAACGCTCGAGGGGCGCGAACCAGCAGTCGATAAATAGCAAACAAATATAAATATTGGAAAGATTAACATTTAATCGATGTCAATTATCGTGGATCTCCGCTCGGTCACGATGCTCCCGATTGCCAACGTTGCCATCCCCACCGCCCTCATCCTGCTCATTCTACTCGTGGGTGGACTGATCAGTGGGGGGCTACTCTTCGGGCTCGCCTATCTCATCTACAGGTTCACTCGCGGATCGGAAGCGCGTACAGGACAGTGACACGGGAACGGACGCGCCATAGCAAAGCGTGGTATAACGCGCTCAGTCGGTACTACGACGTCTTCATCGATCCGTTTCAGGGTCGTCTTCGGCGACGCGGAATCGAGCACCTCAGCACGTCTTCCGACGACTCCGTTCTCGACGTGGGCTGTGGGACCGGCCGTGGGGTCGCCAGATTGCAAACCGCTGTTGGATTCGACGGGCAAGTCGTCGGGATCGACGTTGCGGAGCAGATGTGCCGACTCACACAGGATCGCCTCGACGACGGGGGTCCGTCCACGGTTGTCTGTGGCGATGCACTGGCGTTGCCGTTCGATACCGACAGTTTCGATGGTGTTCTCGTGAGCTTCACGCTCGAACTGTTCGAAGACGATCACCGGACAACGATACTCGAGGAAATTCGTCGTGTGCTCAACCCACAGGGTCGCATCTGTGTCATTAGTCCCTCAAAAGCAGCAGGCACGATTGTTTCGCCACTCTACACGCGACTCAACGAGGTGTTGCCGACGCTGGTCGATAGTCGCCCGCTCGATGTCAGTGCCGTCCTCGCTGATGCCAGTTTCGAGATCGTCCGAACCCAAATGGAGCGGGTGCTCGTCGTCCCGGTCGAACTCGTCGTCGCTCGTCGTGGGTCACGCACCTGAGGACGACGCTTCGACACGGCTGACCCGCCTCTGCTGACCGGGTTCGCATGCGAGAGGCAGTGTCTGCAGCGTGGCGCGCCGAGACTCACACACCCCTGACAAATAGTTCGCTGGGCAAGAAGCAGATGGAGTTACGCCGTGATTCGCGGGAGTCTTCCCGAAAACGGCTGTGCGGAATGTCGAACGTGCTTCCCAGTTCAGGGTAGTATGGAGAAGGACTGCTCAAGAAGCGAGCTGCTGGTTCGAACTGGTTCTGCGGAGTCCGAAATAGAAGGCTGGGATCAGTACACCCGTCAGAACCAGACCGACGATTACCGGAGTGATTCCCGTCGGATCTGGACTGACGACAAACGAAACTGAAAACCCGAGAAGCAACGCAAGCGCGACCGAAATCAGCCCTCTCACGATTGCCTCCATGGCCAGAAATTCTGTTACAGCTTCAATAAGCGTGATCATTCTGTAATCGATGTTGGCCTCGACGGTGGACGGGGTCGCGACGAGGGGACGGTTCCCCTCGTTGAGACGGAACTCGAGGATCGCGTCGTCGGCTCGCGTCAGCCAGTCCACTCGTGGCCGTCGCATTCTGCATCCACCGGATCGGCGCTGATTAGTCGTCGCTCAGTTCTAGGTCTGCGGCGTCAAGTTCGCCCTCGAGATACGCGCGACCCCGATCCGTAATACGGTAATAACCCCGACTGTCGTCGACTTTCCGAAGGAGCCCGTGGTCTTCCAAGACCGGCAAACGGCGTTTCACTGTCGGATGGGAGACGCCGTCGATGTTGTACGAGACCACCGCTGGTGGCATCGCTATCCCTGTTTCCTCGAAGAACTCGAGCAGTACGGGATCGGATTTCGTCATCCACGATATCAGCGGGCGCATTCAGTTCTCGTTCGGGTCGAGCGTCATTCCTCGTTCAATTCCAACTCCTCGGCGTCGAGTTCGCCCTCGAGATATGCCCGACCCCGCTTGCTAATCCGATACAGTCCCCGATCCGCGTCGTAATACTCCACGAGTCCACCGTCTTGCAGCGCCCGCAGTCTGCGCCGCACGTGCGAAATCTTGTAATCGATGTTGGCCTCGACGGTGGACGGATTCGCAATGAGGGGCCGGTTCCCCTCGTTGAGAAGGAACTCGAGGATCGCGTCGTCGGCCCGCGTCATCCAGTCCACCCGTGGCCGTCGCATTCGACCGTGAACACACGAAACACCGTGTTAGAACGCTCGATTCGATAGTATTTGTGCGTTGTTTAGCCCCTTCTAGTGCTGTATTCGATGCACTAGTACTAAGTGATGTCCGCTCCTTGACTGAACTAACGGAAGCCAGACGGACCCACAGCTACCCGAATTGGTCCCCGAAAACGCGGACCCGGTGCCCAACCACCGGCCCGCGTGGCTTCCGTAACCAACCAGCGAAAGCCATGCCTGACGACGATTCGCGGGACCTTGAACCTCCCGCTCGAGCAGACGCATCGCCCCCAGCCGACACCGCGGACGACCGGCGCGCGTGGGTCGAACTCACCGGCTTCCAGCGCGACTGTCTCGAGGCCGTCGCCCGGCGCGAACGCGACGGCTACCCCTGCTACCCCTCCGGAATCGCGCAAACCCTCGAGCAGCGGTATCCGGCGGTTAGCTCCGGTCGCCTCGAGTCGAGCCTGCGCGCACTCGTCGACCGCAGCCTCGTCGCCATGCGTGAGGGACTGGCCGGCCACGTCCCCGCCTACCGCCTCACTGGGGCCGGGCGCGCGCTGCTCGAGGGGCGCGCCGACCGCCTCGCCGCCCTCTGCGATCGCCGGGACACCGACGACGATGGAGACGAAGGGGCCGCTCGAGCGGAGCGAGCGGACCGGCCGCTCGGGACTCGAAACGAACGCTAGCGCGGTCGATCGCGCGGAACGCGTCCGGGCGATCCTCGAGCGGCGCTTCCGGGAGACCGACGACGGCGGCTTCCGGACGGGTCCCGGCTCGAGGACGAAGAGTTCCGCGTTCGCCGAGCTGACGCGGCTTTCGCGCGCTCGGTTTCGGCGACCCGCTCCGCGAGGAACCCCTCGTCCGTCGTCTCGGATTCGCGCGGCAGCGCCCCCGCGGTCACGAGCTCGTGACCGTTCGCTCGAACTCCTGGATCGCGTCATCGCTCCCCGCGACGATCACGTCGTCGTCGGCTTCGATGGTGATGCGTTCGTCGGTACGAACGGTGCCGCCGCGTGAGACGCCGACCACGGTCCATCCGCGTTCGATGTTGCGACGGGCGTTCGCCAGTGACTCGCCGGCGAACGGCGCCGCGTCGGCCCGAATCAGGCGAATCTGGTTCGTCGGCGACATGACCTGTTCGCCGTGGACCTCCGCCGCGACCAGCCGAGCGGACACTTGCTGGATGGAGAGAACGTAGTCGGCACCCGCTCTGAACGCTGCTCTCGTCTTGTCGCTATCGGTCACACGCGCGAGGATCTCGACGTCGCTCGAGAGCGAGCGGGCGATGGCGACGGTCATCAGTGCGGTCGAATCGGTCCCGACGGTGACGACCAGGGCCGATGCGTCGTCGATGCCGGCGTCGCGGAGCGTTTCCGGTTCGGTGACGTCGCCGACGACGTCGGGGTTCCGCCCCTCCGATTCGTCGATCGTCGTCACCGAGACGTCCGCCGGGAGTGCGTCGACGGCTGCGGTTCCGCCCTCGCCGAAGCCGGCGACGACGAGCTTCGAGGGAGTCTCGATGCGCCGCGACCGGACGCCCGCGATCTCGTCCGTAATTTCGTCGAGCTCGCTCCTCGTTCCGGCGACGACCAGCACGGTATTGGGCGTGAGTTCGTCGTTCGGTGACGGCGGCAGGTGCAACTCGCCGTCGAACCAACCGGCGACCAGCGTCAGGTTCGGGTGGTTCACGATCGGCGAGTCGCTGACCCTGACGCCGTGGAGCGGGCTATCTCGACGGACGAGAATCTCGCGGACGTCGACCTCGTCCTCGTCGTCTCGGTCGGGTCCCGTGACCGGTGTCGTCGCTTTCTCCGCCAGTCGCCGGCCGATCAGCGCGTGCGGAGCGACGCTGCGGTCGACGCCGACTTCCGCGAGTGCCGCCTTGCGTCGCGTCGACTCCGTGAAACTGATCACCCGCAGGTCCTCGTTGGCTTCGAGCGCCGTCAGGACGATGCTCGCGGTTCTATCGCCGGCGTCGGTGATGAACAGCGACGCTCGTTCGATCGTCGCGCGGTCGAGGTCCGACCGTTCCTCGGGATCACCCGTGATAGCCTGATAGCCCTCGTCCGAGAGACGCTTCGCTTCCTCCACGTCGGATTCGATGAGGACGTAGTCGATATCCAGTTCCTCGAGTTCGTCGAGGAGCAACTCGGTGTCGTGCTGGTACTCCGCGATGACGACGTGGTCGTTCTTGCTCGTGAGGCGGTCGGCGAGGTTCAGTGGCGTCCGCTCGAAGAGCGGAATGACCAGGACGCGCAGCGTGACGAACCCGATGATGACGCCGGTAAACTGGATCGTCACCATGAGAACGTTCATCACTGGCGTCGCCCAGGGCGAATCCGCACCGTACCCGGTCGTCGTCATCGTCTCGACTACCGTGTTGAGCGACCGGAAGATAGACTGGGGGTCGTTCTCGAGCGTCCGCATTCCCCAGTTGTAGACGACCGTGTAGAAGAGGACGACCACGACGAGACTGATCACGAATAGCACTAACAGCCGTTGACGCTGTGTGAGATCGCGCGGGTGCAGTCCCTCGATATCCCGAAGTTCGCGCATTCGATAGCCTCCAGTCACCGTGGATAGTATCTCTGATTGATTAAGTGGCCGGTTTGCCCGGACTGCCTGTTGTCACCGTGTATCGGCCCGTGAGCGCGAGCGTTCCGATCCCGGGCTGTTCACGCCCTCGGTTCTCGGGATGATCGTCGCCGCGGTGATCGTGACGGCGCCGACGAAGATCACGAGCGGCTACCTCGGCGGGGACCATCTACGCCTTTACCGTCGGTTACGTCCTCGTTATGAGCACCCTCGTCCACCAGTCGATAGATTTGGCTGATGAGCAAGAGGTCTTGAGCCAACTCGAGCGAATTCACAAGCGGGGAATTGACGGCGGGTTATGAGAACTGCTCGTCGGATTCGAGTTCTTCTGCAGGCAGTTCGCCCTCGAGATACGCACGACCTCGGTCCGTCATCTGGTACCGTCCATCCGCGATTTTTTCCACAAGACCGTGCGCTGTGAACTCGGAAAGACGATTTGAGACGTGCGGGCGAGTCATATCCAGATTGTAAGCGATTATCGCAGGAGATTGCACTACGAGAATCTCGGGGTCACCTACCGCTTCGAGGATACGGAAATCTTCACGCGACATCCAACTTGGTCGTTCTCGAATCGACACGATTAGGCGCGAATACTCGTGCTGGGACCATTATTGTCATTAACCAAATACTATATCGTAACTTTCGATTACGGTACCGTAATCAGAATTAAGTGCTATCCGGACCTGAGAGTATACAACGGAGGCCAGACGGACCCACGGCTACCCGAACCAGTCCCGAAAACGCGGACCGGTGCCTGAACACCGGCCCGCGTGGCTCCCGTAATCACCCAGCGAAAGCCATGCCCGACGACGATTCGCGGGACCGTGAACCCCCCGCTCGAGCGGACGCATCACCCCGAGACGAACAGACGGCAGACGGCCGCCGCGCGTGGATCGAACTCACCGCCTTCCAGCGCGACTGTCTCGAGGCCGTCGCCCGACGCGAGCGCGACGGCTACGCCGGCTACCCCTCCGGGATCAAGTGGACCCTCGAGCAGCGGTATCCGACGGTCAGCCGCGCGCGCCTCGAGCCGAACCTGCGCGCGCTCGTCGGCCGCGGTCTCGTCGCGACGCGCGACGGACGCGCCGGCCGCGTCCCCGCCTACCGTCTCACGGACGCCGGGCGGACGCTGCTCGAGGGGCGCGCCGACCGCCTCGCCGCCCTCTGCGATCGCCGGGACGACGACGGGGAGGAAGGGGCCGCTCGAGACGACCGCGAGCGGGACGGCTGACCGGGGGCGCTCGCCAACGCCGCGGACCGGCCGGCGGTCGCCACCGTCCGCGCGACCGGAAATTATATCTCGCCAGCATGTCGACCTGCACCGGACGAACGCGCTCGACTCGAGTTCTTCGGAGCCGGTTCGAACGTGGTCGCCACACCCACGATCATGACCACGACACGCAGATCCGACGGGCCGAACGGGAGACGACGATTTCTCGCCTTGGTCGGCGCGGGTGCCATCGCGGCGACCGCCGGCTGCACCGGGGACGCGAACGAGCCGGATAGCGAGGGCACCACCGACGACGACGGAGGCAACGGTGGCGGGACCGATCCCGACGGAACCGAGGCCGCCGCGTCCTGTGACGACCTCCGCGGATCGCCGACGGCGTTCGATCCCCCCGACCGAGCGTTCCCCTACCTGTTCGAGTACCCCGACACGTTCGAGGAGTACAACAGCGAGATCAACGAATCGAGCAGTTCGATCGGTGCCCAGTTCGGCCACGCCGAATCGGCGGAATCCGCGTCCTATCCCGTCAACGTGGTCATCCGCCAGCACAAGGGCGCGACCGACGACGACGCGGCGGCGAACAACTGGGTGACGAGTTTCGGGTCCAGCGACCGGCTCGACTGGACGCTCGCCTACGAGGGCGAGACGATCGAGGGCTACGAGCTCACCGCCTTCGACGACCCGGCGTCGGCCGCGTGGCGCTTCCTGTTGCCGGCCCACGAGACCGACGGCGTCCGCGGGGTGCACGTGCAGTTCCAGGACGACAGGGACGACTCCCCGTGTTTCGACGAGGTCGCGACGATCGCACGGGACGTGCTCGAGTCGCTGACGCCCAATTCGGACTACCCGTAGCGTGCGGCGCGGTCCCGCTCGACTCAGTCCCGCCGACTCGAGGGCGGGACCCGCGCGATCCCCGTGTCACAGACCACGCAGGATCGAAGCCCGTTCGCGTCGGTAAACCGGTCGAACAGCCGCGAGAGCCGCACGTCGTGACTCGAGAGCACACCGCCCGGCTCGAGGTGGGATACCGCCGTCTCGTACTCGAAACGCATGTGAGGCAGCCGGTGGTCCGAGTCGTGGAGGAAGAGGTCGACGGGCCCGACGCGCTCGAGCAGTTCCGGCAGCACCGCCCGCGCATCGCCCTGGTGGAGCACCCACCGGTCGCGACACCGATCCGGGATCAGGTGGCCGTACTCGAACGGCCCGGGCGGCCCGCCGGGAAGATCGACCGCGTGTAGCGTCCCGCCGCCGTTCTCCGCCATCGCCGCCAGCACGTGCGCGTCGAACGACCCGAACAGCACGCCGGTCTCGACGGCGGTCTCGACCCCCAGCGCGCGGCAGACGACGTAGAGCGTGATCCCGTCGCGCCAGTGGGTCGTGTCGGTGGCGACGCCGGCCTCGTGGATCTCGGCGACGCGGTCGGCGTACTCGTCGTGGAACCACTCGAGGGCGGCGTACTCCCGCTCGTACTCGCGCAGGTCGGCCGCCGACGCGGGCAGCACGTCGGCCAGTCGATCGGCTCGCTCGCGGCTCTCCGCGCCGTAATCGAGTCGGCGTCGCTCGAGCCCCAGCCGGGCCTTTCGAAGCGCGTAGATCGCGTCTCGAACTCGACCGGTCACCGATACCCCAGCGCCTCGAGGCGCGATTCGATGTCGTCGCCGTCGGCGTCGGGATCGCCGTCCGTTCGGACGCCGTCGGGAAGCGCGGCATCGCAGGTCCCCCGGTCCCGTCCCTCGCGGACGACCCAGGGGACGCGTCGCAGGGAGGGAACCGGCGTGCCGGGCGGGTGCGACCAGACGCCGAACTCGCCGATCGCGTTGCCGTGGTCGCTGGTCATCGCGACCGTCCCGTCGCAGTTCGCGAGCAGCCGCGCGAGGTCGTCGAGGACCCACTCGAGGTTGTCCCGGTAGGCCGCCCAGACCGCGTCGAACGACAGGTCGCCGTTCCGAAGTTTGATCCAGGGGTCGTTCATCGCGTCTCCGCCGTCGTCCTCCTCCTCGGCGGCGGCCAGCGCCTCGAGCGCCTCGCGTTCCTCGGCCGAGAGCGCCTCGGGATCGAAGTCGGCCTCGTCCCCCGCGGACGCGTCGTCGGTGAACTGCCCCCAGTGCTCGATGTCGGCCGAGCCGAAGAACCACCCCGGCCGCGACCGGAAGGGTGCGTGGGGCTGCATGTAGTGGACCAGCACGCGGTCGACGCCCAGTTCCTCGCGCGCCCGCCAGATCGCGATCGCGGCGTCGGTCAGCGGTTCGGGCGGGATCGTCGAGATGTCGTCGTCGACCCAGTCGTCCCGCCAGGCCTCGTGAAAGACGGCGAAGTCGTCGACCGAGAGCGGGAGGACCTCGTCGGAGGTGACGAGAATGTGCTCGCAGGACTGCGACGAGAAGGGGTTGCCGGTCACGTAGGCGGTTCGCGCCATCTCCTCGCGGTGCTCGGGGGCGAAGGTTCGATCCATCCACTCGGCGGACTGTGACCCGACCGACCACAGCGAGTCGACGGCGTCGTCGTCGGGCAACGCGGGGTGGCCGGCCGCGGCGACCTCGTTCATGAGGTCCAGCCGACAGCCGTCGAGGACACAACAGACGTCCCACTCGCGCTCCCAGATCGGGGTGGCGGGAACGAGTCGCGAGAGCGCGTATCCGATGCGTCCGGTCGCGATCTTCCCGGATAGCGTCGCCAAGTCCATTACCGTCGCTCCTGTCTGTCACCTGGACGCGATTCTGTTAGTAGCTTTTGATCGCCACCCGGAAGGTCGGGGTCCGTGACACGCGACTGGCATCTCGGCCACCGAAACGCGGCTACGAGCGCGATCGCTGCTGGTCGGGCGCGACGGTGGGCGATCCCGTCGATCGAACGCCGCAACTATGCCACACGGTAACAAGGCTTATTACGAAGCTGTTCGTAGCGTTGCGTGAGGACCGACAAACCCGGTCCCGTCTGACGAAATGAGCTCCTCACAACCGGAAACCGAGACGTACGAAGTCACGCTCTCCAGAGACGAGCAATGGGTCGTCCACCACGTCCTGTCGAGCCGCCTCGACGAGGCACTCGGCGCGGACGAAACACCACCAGAGTGGGTACTCGAGGGAATCGAGACGCTCGAGACCGGCGACGAGACGGAACGATTCACCGACCCACAGGCCGACCGTATCTACGACGAGCTTGCCGCGTACGTTGACCGGGAGGAGACGCCCGACCGGGACGTCGATCACGGATCGACCGTCCTCGAACTGCTCGAGGACGTCCGCGAAGCACCGGCGTAGCTGCGGTCGCCGCATCGCTTCCCGTTCGGTTTTTCGCGCTCACGGCATCGGTCAGCCCCGCGACCGACCGGGTTCAGGGTCGGGTCGTCGCCCAGACGGCCGTCACCGCGAGCACGATTGCGGGCGCTAACGGTAGAATCAGTAGCGCGAAGCGGTAGCCCTCCGCGCCCGGCGGAACGAGATAGATGGAAGCCGGCGCGACGAGAAACGCGAAACACAGGACGCCGACGAGGGTCCAGCCGCGCCAGTCGAACTCGCGGTCGGCCGTCGCAGGGTGGGCCGGATCGTCGCCCGCGCCGTCGCTCGGCTCGTCGGCCCCCCGTTCGTCGTCTCCGCCGGCGTCGAACGCCGCCGGATCGTGGACGTAGCCGTCGTCGTCGCTCGAGGTCACTAGGAGTTCGTTTCGAGCGCGCAGTGAAAGCCCTCACGGTTGCACGAGCGGGAGCCACCGTGATCGGGGGTCGCGTGTCGCGCCGATCAGCGTTCGCTATCCGGCCGAACGACGACTTTGCCGAACCCCTCCCGGTTCTCGATGATCTCGTGGGCGCGCGCGGTCTCGCTCATCGGCAGCTCCTCGCGGATCGCGGGCTCGAACGTGCCGTCCCAGACGAGTTCCATCACGTCGTCGACCTGATCGGGCGTGGCCATCGTCGAACCGATGATCTGGAGCTGATTCCAGAAGATACGCGGAATGTCCGTCTCGGGGTTGCCGCCGCCGGTGCCGCCGCAGGTGACGAGCCGTCCGCCCTTGGTCAGGCTCTTCAGCGAATTCTGCCACGTCGGCGCGCCGACGTGTTCGACGACGACGTCGACGCCGCGACCGCCGGTCTCCGAGAGAACCCAGTCCGCGAAGTCCTCCTCCTCGTAGTTACAGACGTGGTCCGCGCCGTGTTCCTCGGCGTAGTCGAGTTTTTCCTCGGTGCTGCCGGTCGCGTAGACCTCCGCACCCGCGTAGTCGGCGATCTGGAGGGCGGCGTGACCGACCCCGCCGCTGGCTCCGAGGACGAGCACGTCCTCGCCGGCCTCGAGGTCGGCGCGCTCGATGAGCATTCGCCAGGCGGTCTGGAAGACCAGCGAACTCGAGCCGGCGACCGCCCAGTCGACGTGATCGGGGACGGGAATCAGGTTGTCCTCGGGGATCGCGGCGTACTCGGAGTGGACGCCGGTGACGTGTTCGCCGATGATGTGAAAGCGGGGGTCGAGCGTCGGGTCGTCCATCCGGAGATCGCCGACGCCGGCCGAGAGCGCGACGTGGTCGCCCTCCTCGAAACGGGTGACGTCCTCGCCGACGTCCTCGACGACGCCGGCCCCGTCGCTGCCCGGAATGTGGGGCATCTCGAGGTCGATCCCCGGCATTCCGCGCCGCGTCCAGATGTCCAGGTGGTTGAGCGCGGCAGCCTTGATGTCGACCAGCACCTCGTCCCGGTCGATCTCGGGATCGGGGTACTCGCCGTACTCGATAACGTCCGTGTCGCCGTGTTCCGCGAATTGGACTGCCTGCATATACGCAGCCCAACGGAAACGCCGTCCATAACAGTTGGCCTACCAGCATTCGACGTTCGAGCAGCGAGCGGTTTGTGACGGAAAGTAACTTTGTAACACAAACTACTATGTGTCAGCACCTCGTCGGGACGACGTAAGACGATGTCAGCCGAGATACAGGAAGGGTACGGGGCGGAACGCGAGTCGAGTGACGGGCTGCGGGTCTGGCTCGAGCAGGCCGAGGCGTTCACTCGACGGAGTCTACAGGAGGTCCGAAACAGTCGGCTCATGCTGGCATGGGTGATCGCGTTCCCGGCGATCATGTACCTGCTCCAGACGACACAGGAGGCCAGTGGGTCAGCCGTGTCCGACGCAATCGTCTCCATCGGAATCGGGATTCTGGGGTCGATGTTCGTCTGTCTCTTCGTCTTCGGGAATCAGCTCGCGACCGATCTCGAGGACAGACGCTACGTGGTCTATCGTTCGATGCCAATCTCGCCGTTGGCCGATCTGACCGGCAGAATGGCCGCCGGACTGGTCCTCGCGGCGAGCGCGTTCACCGTGACGATCGTCGCCGGCCTCGCAACCGGCGCGTCCTACGGCCTCCGCGGTCCCGAATCGGTGCCGATCGTTCTGGCCGCCGGCGTGCTGACCTGTCTCTTCTGGATGGTCGTGGCGATACCGTTCGTGGTCGCCGCGGGGAACAAACGGATCGCGTCGATGGCAACCACACTCGTCGCCGTCACGGCGTTCATTCTCACCGGACTCAACGGGGCCGTCCCGTCACAGTCGGTGATCGACGGGCCGGCACTGAACTACCTCCCGAACACGCTCCCGACGCGGCTGCTCGTGTATCACCTCGTCCCAGCCGAGAACTGGACCGAACTCGGCGTCGCGCCGCCCGGGATGCCGACCGGGCCGGCGTTCCTCGCACTGCTCGCCGCGTACGCCGTTCTCTCGACCGTTGCCGGAACGATGCTCGTGAACCGAACGCTCTACGATCAGGGGTGGCTGCCGTGAGCGATCCGGTCGCGACCGTCAGCGGTGTCAGCAAGTCCTTCGGCGAAGCGGGCGTCCTCGAGGACGTCGATCTCGCGGTCGAGGACGGGGAACTCCTCGTCCTGATGGGACCGAACGGCGTCGGCAAGTCGGTTTTGCTCTCCTGTCTCGCCGGCAGCCAAACGCCGTCCGCGGGCAGCGTCGACGTCTTCGGCGAGCCGACGACGGCCCGCGCCGACACGACGAGTTTCCTCTTGCAGGACGCGCTCGCACTCGAGTCCCTCACCGGCCGTGAGAACGTCGACTTCTACCGCCGGCTTCACCCGCAGTTCACCGACGAGTGGCGCGACCACGTCGAGCGGCTGGGGATCGCCGACGACCTCGAGAGACCCGTCGCGGACTACTCCGGCGGTATGGTTCGGAAACTCGAACTCGCCATCGCCGCCAGCATCGATGCCCCGCTGTACCTGTTCGACGAGCCGACCGCGGCGCTGGATCTCGGAACGATCCCGACGGTCCACGAGCTGTTTCGCGAAAAACGGGCGGCGGGGAAGACGATCGTCGTTGCCAGCCACCGACCGATGAACGCCGATATCGCGGACCGGATCGCTTTCCTCGCGGACGGCCGGATCGTCGCGACCGGACCGCCCGACGAACTGCTCGCGTCGGTCCCGCCCGTCCTCGAGACGGGTGCATCGAACGCGAGCGCCCTCGCGGACGTCGTCGACGGAGCCCCGTTCGCGGTGGCCGGGAACGTCCGCGGCTTCGTCCCACGGCGGTACGACGCAGGTACTGACGACGGGAGGTCGGTACGCGACGCGATCTCGGACGCTGCGGGGATCGATCGGACGGCCCTCGAGATCGTCGAACCGACCTATACCGACCTCTTCACGTACTACACGAACGGTGTGTCGACGCCGATGACTTCCGATCGACGATGACGGGGGACGTCTCCGAGGACGTCGACGCGGACGCGCTCCGGACCGACCTCGAGGAGATCAAGGGGGCGATGGGGCTCGCGTCGGACCACCCCTACTGGTGGCGGTTCTGGATCGTCGAGGGGATCTGCGTCGGGCTCCTCTTCGCCGTCGTCCAGTTCTGGCTCCGCGAGGGGTTCCGGCCGTGGATCGTCGTCGCCTTCGGCGGCGTGATCGCCGGCTGCGAACTCGCGAAGCGACGGCTCAGGTCGAACTACCGACCGCCGACGGGGGTGCCGGATCAGCGCCGCTGGGGCCTCGCCGTCTTCGCCGGAATCAGCGTCTTACTCGTCGGGCTCCGGCCCGTCTTCGAGAGCCTCGACGCGACGAACGCGGTCCGTCTGGCGCTCGTCTCTGCGGGGGCCGTCGTCGGCGTCGGCTACGTCCTCATGGGCCAGTTGCTCGCCGCGTCCGGTATCCGGGCCGTCGATCAGTACGCCTTCGTCGTCGGCGGCGCGTGGATCATGGCTCTCGCAGCGGTGATCCCCCACGTCCCCTTCCTCAGGGGATGGGAGTACGCCGCCCTCGGAGCCGGAATCGCACTGCACCACGTTGGAACCTACACCGTCCTCTCACGCTACGAAGATGGAATTCGATAAACTCGTCCACCAGCCCACGCGACTCCGCATCTTCGCGCACCTTTACGCCAACGGCGAGACGGGGTTTACCGAACTCACGTCGACGCTCGAGGTCACCGAAGGGAACCTCGCCAGCCACATCGACCGCATGAAAGACGCGGACTGCGTCGCCGTCGACAAGGCGTTCGTCGACGGAACGCCCCGGACGACGTATCGACTCACCGAACACGGCGAGGAACTGTTCGAAGATCACATCGAGACGCTCGAGTCGCTCATCGACGGCCTCGATACCGGCGCGTCGTCGGAGTCGGACCTGGAACCGGCGCACGATCCCGAATCGGGCCAGAGCCGCGACACCGATTCGGATCTCGGCATGGGACCGGATCCCAGTGCATAGCGCGTGTACGTAGTTTTTACCGGCCGGCTTTCGAAGACGACGTATGACCGACACGGAGACGGCCGACGCCGAACCCGGCGACGGAACGCTCTGTACCGGCGTCGTCACGATCGCGTCGAACCGGTCGCTCGAGAGCGACGACTCCGGAGAGGCGATCGTCACGGCGCTCGAGGACAGCGGCAACGAGGTTACGGTACGCGAACACGTCGGTGCGGATCACGACAGAGTGCAGTCGATCGTCTCGCGACTGATCGACCGCGACGACGTCGACGTCGTGATCACCGCCGGCGCGACGGGCGTCGAACCGACCGACGTCACGATCGAGGCGGTCGAACCGCTGCTGGAGAAAGAGCTGGCCACCTTCAGCGAACTGTTCACCGTGCTGGCCTACGAACGGATCGGCACGGAAGCCATCACCGCGCGGACGATCGCCGGCATCGCCGAGGGCTCGGTGGTGTTCTCCCTGCCGGGAGATGCCGATGCCGTTCGGCTCGCGCTCGAGGAGATCGTCGTCCCGGAAGCGCTCGCGATCGTCGAGCGCGCAGGGGTGGCCGAGTCGGACGCCGACGACGGCGAGGCTGAAGGCGACGGAGCCGACGGGGGTGCGTGACGTGACCGCCGACGGCGACGGTGCCGTGTCCGACGGTCTCGACAAGGAATCGATCCGCGAACGCGTCTGGGACGACCTGGAAGAGAGCGGCCAAGCGCGGTTCCCCTTCCCGCCCCACGGTCGGATCCCGAACTTCGCGGGCGCGAGCGAAGCCGCCGATCGGCTGGCCGAGCAACCCGAGTGGGAGGCGGCGACGACGATCAAAACGAATCCGGACGCCCCGCAGCTGCCCGTTCGGCGGCGCGCGCTGCGCGAGGGGAAGACGGTCTACATGGCGGTCCCGCGGCTTCGCGACGAGCGGTGTTTCCTGAAACTCGATCCCGCCGATCTCGAGGACTACGACGCGGCGACGACCGTCTCGGGGTCGTCGAAACACGGCGAGCAGGTCGGCCCGGACGCGGTCGACCGCGTCGATCTGATCGTCTCCGGGAGCGTCGCGGTCACCGAGCGCGGCGGTCGGATCGGCAAAGGCGAGGGCTACAGCGACCTCGAGTACGCCGTGCTCCGGGACCTCGGACTGGTCGACGACGGGACGCCGGTCGCGACGACGGTCCACGAACGGCAGTTGATCGACGACCCCGTCGCGACCGGAGCCCACGACGTCTCGATGACGCTCGTGGTCACGCCGGACCGGACGATTCGACTCGACGAGAGCGACCAGCCAGCCGGGATCGACTGGGACCTGCTCGACGACGAGCGACTCGAGGAAATTCCCGTTCTGAAGCGGCTTCGAGACCGAGAGACCGATAGCTGAGCGGGCTGTGTTCTCGGGAGTTCCGTTCGACGGACGGTCGCCCGATCGGTGTCGATCGGTGCACGGAAAGGGGGGTCCATCCCCGGAGCGCGGCGGAGACCGCCGCGCACCGAATGCCAGAATCGCAGGGTGCCACGCGAGCCGGGGTGGGGGTGGGCCCGCGTCGGCAAGGATCGGTTGGCAGTGGTGGGGGAAGGGTGCTGTGGTGGGGTTGCTGGAAGTCGCGGGAGCAGGTGGTGGGTGCCTTCGGTGGGGTCTGCCCGTCGACCTCCGTCGCATCCTACTGGCCGATCTCACTTGAACGGGGGTGATGGTATAGGGATCTTACGCCGAATTCCGCCGAATTCAATGCGAATTTATTCGCCCGAATTCGGGATCGAGACAGTTTACACTGCTACAATAGCGATTCGGCATTCCCTACAGTACGCAACGGACAAAACGGTCGCTCGATCGTCGTTTCCGGAGTCGTCGGGGACCGGTCGGGGGCCGTCGGCGTCAGTCGACGAGCTCGTCGGCGACGACGCTCGCGTCCATCAGCTGCGGGTCGATCGCGATGTCGAGCTGTCCCTTGACGAACTCGGGGACGGTCCGTCGCGCGTAGACGACGGTTCGCACGTCGTCGTTCAGGTCACACACGATCGGGATCGTCGTCGCCTGTCCGACGTCGGTCAGGACGTACAGGTCGGCAACGACGATGCCCGCCTCCTCGAGTTGCGGACGGGAGATAACGCCGGTGAGTCGGGTCACGTCGACGCCTTCGGTCTCGAGCGCCGCGCCGATGCCGTCCTCGTCGGGGCCGGCGACGACTGCGGTCGTCCCGGTGCTCATTCGTACTCGATGGTCGCGGGCGGTTTGTGGGTCACGTCGTACACGACGCGGGCGACGTTCTCGTGGGACCCGGTGATTCGGGACTGAATGCGCTGGAGCGTGTCCCAGTCGATCTCCTGGGCGCGAGCGGTCATCCCGTCACGGGAGTCGACGGACCGCACGGAGACGACCCAGCCGTGGACCCGGTTGTCGCCCTTGACGCCCGTCGCCTTGCCGATGACGGCCGCGAGCGCTTGCCACGGCTCGTACTCCTCGAGTTCCTCCTCGACGACGTGACAGGCGTGGCGCGCGACCTCGAGTTTCTCCTCGGTGACCTCGCCGATCACGCGGACGGCGAGACCCGGACCGGGGAACGGCATCCGTTCGGCGACGAGCTCGTCGAGGCCCAGGTGACGCGCGACTTCGCGGACCTCGTCCTTGTAGAGGTCGCGGACGGGTTCGACGATGCCGTCGAAGTCGACGACGTCGGGGAGTCCGCCGACGTTGTGGTGGGACTTGATCCCACCCTCGCTCTCGATGCGGTCGGGGTAGATCGTCCCCTGGACGAGGTAGTCCGCATCCGCGTCTTTCGCTTCGCGCTCGAACTCCCGGATGAACTGCTCGCCGATGACCGATCGCTTCTCCTCGGGGTCGGTGACGCCCGACAGGGCCTCGAGGAAGCGATCCTTCGCGTCGACGACCCGGAGCGACTCCATGTAGTCGAACGTCTCGCGGATCTGGTCGGTCTCGCCTTTTCGCATCAGGCCGGTATCGACGTACACCGGCGTGAGTCGGTCGCCGATGGCCTCGTAGGCCAGCGCGGCGGCGACCGAGGAGTCGACGCCGCCCGAGAGGGCGATGACGGCGTTCGCGTCGCCGATTTCCTCGTCGATCTCTGCAACTGCGTCGGGGACGAACGTGTCTGTCGCTACCATTCGCGGTCACCCTTCTGTCGTCCCATCGCAGCTGCGCACAGAATAGTTCTACCGAGCGTAATCGCCATGGCGAGTTTCGGATCGGCACGGACAAAACGATTTTGAATCGTCAGTCGGCCGCGTCCCCGGACGGGTTCGAACCGACGGCTCGAGTGGCTGGAAGCGACTCGAACGGTGTCCCTGCGAGGGGAATCTTGCCACCGGTGGCACAGGCACCGCCTGACTCACCCACGCAGTGGAATCCCACGGCTTCAGCCGTCCGCAGAACGCGAAGCGTTCTGATGGGCCACACAGGAGCGAAGCACTTGTGAACGTGGGAGGAGGTCAACCGCCGAGCGGAACGATACGTATCCGACTCGAGGCGACTACACCTGTCGCAGTAGTTCGAGAACGTCCGAGAAGCCGATTCGACCGTTCCCGTCGAAGTCGAACGCGTCGGGGTTGTTCTGAACCTCCTCGGCGTCGATGTTCTCGAAGAGGGCGTTGACGTCCCTGTGGGTCGGCTGGCCGTCGCCGTCGACGTCCTCGTAGCGGCCGTCCCCGTCCGGGTCCGTCGGCCGATTCGCGTTGTCACCCACGGCGGGAAGTTCGTCGCCGCCATCGGAGTCGGTGCTGAGCACCCGGATCGCACTCACCTTCGCGTTGTCCACACTCGCGGTGAACTCGATCGTCAGCGAACCGTCCGAGACGCTCACGCCCTGGACGGTCTCGACCGTCGCACGGTCGTGGCCGGCCGCCGCGTACAGGTCGTATTCGGAGAGCTGTTCGGTCCCCTCGACGGAGACGTCGAAGACCCGTTGGCCCGCGCTGCTGTGGTAGATTTCCGCGAACAGCAACTGCACCGCGTACGTCCCGTCCGGCACCGAGAGGTCGTACGTAAACTGCTCGCCGTAGCGCTCGGTCTGGTACAGCGCGTCGTCGCTCGTTCCCCCGATGTCGTCGGTCGTCGAGTTCGTCGAGCCCGTCGTCAGCGGGTCCGCCTCGTAGGTGATGTCGCCCGACGTGTAGCTGTCGCCGCCCGCGTTGATCGCCGTCACCACCGACCCCTCCGTCGTCGACACCGACGTCGTCGCAGCGCCGGACTCGTTGCCCACGCCGTCGACGGCCGTGACGCCCACCTCGTAGCTCGTCCCCGGCGCGAGACCCGACAGTGTCGTGCTCGTCGTGCCTGCCGGCACGTCCACGAAGTGCGCCCCGTCGATCGACACCGCGTAGTGGGCCAGTCCACTGCCACCGCTGTCGGTCGAGGCGTCCCACGACAGGTCGACGGACGTCAGCGTCGCGTTCGATGAGGACAGATTCCCCGGCGTCGTCGGGGGCTGGGACTCCGGATCTTCCGCCGGCTCGACGCCCCAGGAGAGGCGCCGCGCGAAGTCCGCGAAGTAGTCGTCGGCCCACCTGCCGATGGTCTCTCCACCGATGTCGGTCCAGTAGTTGGAGCCGTGATCCGTCGGGTTCCAGCGACCGCCCCAGGACGGACTCGTCGGATCGTCCGGATCGCCGTGGAGCAACAATGCGTAGGTGAAGAAGTCGCCGGTCTGCCAGCAGCCCCGACCGTTACAGCAGGGCTCGATGGTCGCCCAGTACTCGCCCAGCGCCCCGACACCGTGGATGTGCTCCTGCATGTACCCGCAGGTGTCCGCATTCGTGTGGGTCCACGTTCCGGTGTACGCGCTGTCGCTTTCGACCCACCAGAGGTCCGGGTGTTCGTTGTAGAGGTAGTCCCGTGCGTTGGGATCCTGGTCGGTGTTCCAGGAGCCGACCGAAGTCACACGGATCGAATCCGTGATCGAGGGGTCCTCGTGGACCGCCTGGGCGACCTCGGTCATCGAGCCGCCGACGGCCAGGTACAGTGGATCGTCGCTGTCGGCGTGCGCCCGGTCGATGATGTGCTGTGCAGTCTCACTGACGCCCGACGGCTCGTACCCGGACTGGGTACTACTCGCAGCCGACGTGACGAGGCCACGAAGCTCGTCTGGCGAGGGGAAGTCCGAGTGAGTGCGGTAGTTCTCCCAGTGCTCTTCGTACATGTCGATTTGCTTGTGGACCTCGTCCGAACTCGGAAGGGGCTGGGTAGAAGCGATTCCCTCGACGCGCAGGTAGTCCACGTACTGCAGGAAGTGAATCAGCCCCTGGGGATTGTCGCCCTCGCCACCGAAGTCGTTCAGGTAGATCACGCGTGGCCCGACGGCGTCCTCGCCCGTCGGTACGTGATACCCCTCCGGTGCGGATTGGGCGGTCACCCCCGACGTTCCAATCGCCATCGCCCCTAATCCCACACCGGCGGTCTTCAGCATCTGTCGTCGCGAGATCGTTCCTCGGTCGGTGCCCCCGGGCGTCCCGTAGTCGGTCTGGGCGTCCTCACCACGCCCCGCCGAAGCACGTTCACTTACCATTCGAAATAGCAACACGACATATAGATGCATTAACATTCCGGAAAATTTGAGTGTCATATGTCGTCACAGAGTGGAGACCCGGCCGGGCAGTGAGCGGCCCCCCAGTCAGCAGATCTTCGCCCGGGTGATGAGCAAGCAGCAGTTGTGGTGCGGATTAATCGTCGTCCGAGCCACCTCGTTCGAGCGTGACACGCTGTGCAGCGTAGTCCTCGATGGTGGCAGGTGGCCCACCGACGGTCACGCGACCGTCGTCCGTTCGGAGAATGAGTGCCTGTTCGGACATGAACGATTTCTCGTACGGATCCACGATCCCCTGGTGGACGCCGACGACCTCACCCGTGAGTTCCGTGCGCTCTCCGTCCTGGACGCGCCGGCATTGCACGGTCGCACGGAGGGACGTTCCCTCCCGACGATGCAGCGCAGCGTGGGCGACGGTTCTCGGATACAGCTCGAAGGTGTGCGGGAGCTCGACCGGATCGGGGGCCCACTCTTCGGTTCCGAGGCGCCACTCGTTGGCGAATATCGACCCGATAATCCGGCCCGACAGCCCCTCCTGATCGAAGAAGAGGCCGGGGCCGTACTGTTCGGTGTCGATCGGACCGTCCCCGTTTCGGATCATGAGTGACAGGGTGTAGTCGGCGGCGACCGCAAACTCCGCGAACACGTCGAGCCGTTCTCGGTATCGCAACACGTCCGTTATCTCCTCGATCGATCGTCCCTCGACGTCGCTCGTCGTGTCGGTGAGCACGAGCGAAAAAACGCCGCGTTGCCTGGCGGCTGCCAGCTCCTCGGCCAGTTCCGCCACCAGATCCACTGGGGCCACGACGATCACCCACTCCTCCGCGTTCGCGATCAAATCCCGACAGCGAGCGACGGTCGTTATCTCGCGTTTGAGAACCTCGACCTGATCGAAGCCGTCCGGTGAACGTTCGTACCTCGTTTCGACCTGATCAAGTATCGTGTCGTAACTGTCCTCGATGATGGCCGCCACTTCCTCCGGCGGGCTCGCTCGTATCATCGTCGGTTGCAGTTGCTCCTGCACGTCGACCAGTCCCCACGTCTCGAGGCGTTCACAGCTCCGGTAGACGTGGCGCTTCGAGACGTCCGTCAGTTCCGCGAGTTCCGACGCGTAAGCCTCTCCGACGTCGACGACGCCGAGGTACACCTCTATCTCGGCGTCGGAAAATCCCAGCCGTTCCAGTTCCCGTCGAAGTGGATCTGTCATTCTGTGTCCCAATGCCCGTTCCCACGCACCCGAATCGCCACTGATTCGTCACCTCGTCGACGCCGGTCGACGCGATCGTTTCCGTCCGAACCAGTGACGAGACCGTCCAGTTGGAGCCGTTAGAAAAACCGGGAAAGTAACTGTTAAAATTTTCTATTTGAAGGACATACATTCGCCTTCCGATTGGGGAATCGAGCGATTCGTGACGTCTCGACGACGATGTCGGCAGTAGTTCCGCTCGTCCCGTGGTGTCTCAGTTCGGTATCGAGTTTCCCTTTCATTCACCCGTAATTTTTATGAAGGAGATGTCGTGGCGGTACCCAGCCGGGACGGGTGTCGAAGGCCTCGCCCTGGAACGTCCAGTCGACGAGGTCCGACGAGGAGAGGATCGGAACCAGTCGTTCGCCGTCCGACTGATCGGAGGCCACGTTCGAGGCGGACGTCCACCGGGTCCCGTCGTCGGTGCGGTAGATCGTCGGGTCCGCGAAGTCGGACCGGACAGTGGATTCTCGTCGTACGTGTCGGCGTAACTCGTCGCCGAAACGCCGCCACTCGAGGCGGTCGCGCCGATCGTACCGATCGCTCCGTCGCTGATCGCTTTCAGCACCTGTCACCGCTCGAGCGCGTCGGCCCAGCTCCGTGCAGCCTCTAGATATCCCTCAGAAGGGAAATCACGTCGCTGAAGCCGATGCGGCCGTTCCCGTCGAAGTCGAACGCGTCGGCGTTCCCCTGGATGTCGTCGCTGTCGAGATTCTCGAACAACGCGTTCACGTCGCCGTGCGTGGTCTGGCCGTCGCCGTTGACGTCCTCGTACAGGCTATCGTCGTCGGGATCTCGAGCGCAGTGCTCGCCCACCTGGACGCCGCCCTGCTCCTCGCAGTCGCTGGTGCTCGTCCCGGGGGTGACGACGAGGTCGGTCGTCCCGCTCGCGTCGGTCACCGACACCTGCTCGGTCGTCGACTCGCCGCCGACGGTGATCGTCACCTCGTGGACGCCGAGGAACGCGTCCGTGGCGTAGGTGCCGCTGTCGTCGGTCGTGCCCGACGCTTCCGTCCACCACTCGTCGAAGACGAGGTCCTGATACACGTGGTAGGCGGGCTTGGGCGTCCAGTCCTCGTAGAAGAACGGCGCGTCGTCCCGCCAGTGGTGCGCGTCGCTCCCGCCCGCGACCAGGAAGGCGTCGGTCGCGTCGTGGCTGAAGACGGTCTTGAGGTAGTCGTGGAAGAAGTCGGCCTTCTCCTCGTCGGACCAGTCGTCGCCGGTCGCGTCGTACTCCGTCACGCGCAGGCGGACGCCGTGCTGGGCGTACCTGTCGAGGACGTCCAGGGTCTCTTCGGGCGAGACCGCCGAGTCCCGGTCGCCGAAGTGACTCTGGATTCCGGCGTAATCGAGCGATCCGTTCTCGGCGAGGAACTCGATCTGGCGCTCGTAGGCGCTCCGGGCGTACTCCAGCGAGCCCTCCATCGTGTTGTAGTCGTTGGTCGCCAGGCCCACGTCCTCGGGCGCAACGTCGCGGGCGTGATCGTACCACTCCGCGAGGACGGGCGCCGTGACTGGGTCGAGGTCGTCGGATTCTTGCTCGCCGGGCACGCCGTTGACGGCGCGAATCATGCCGGGTACGTGGACGACCTCGTTCATCACCTCCCACTCCTCGATGACGGACCCGTACTCGGTGCCCTCGTACTCGAAGTCGGCGTAGTGCTCGATGATCTCCCGGACGTGCTCGAAGCTTCTGTCCCTGACGTGCTGGGGGTCGAGGTCCGCCCCGCTCTCACCGCTCTGGTGGTCGACGCCCATCGCGTCGACGACGTCACCGGGCACTGCCCAGGCGTCGACGTTGGCCCACAGGCAGACGTGGCCGCGGATATCCAGGCCGTTGTCCTTCGCCCACGCGGTGGCCTGATCTGCGATCTCCTGGTTCTCCTCGAAGAAGCGCCACTTGTGGTAGTTCCCGAACCACACGATGTTGAAGTCCTCCTTCAGGGTCTCGCGGTACGGGTGGCCGGGCTCCGTCTCGTTCAGGAGGAGGTTGGCGGACAGCACGTATCCGAACCCGTAGTCGTGTTCGGCCATCTCGACGTCGACGTCGGCGTTCGGGACCGGTTGGCCGGTCTCGTCGACGACTTCTACCTCGAGGCTTCCCTGCCGGTGCTCGGCGATCCGTCGGTCGGCCTCGGTCTCCCAGTCGGCCTGGGCGGCGGCGCTCCCGGTCGCCGATCCCGCGAGCCCGCCCATGACGCCGAGCACCCCGACGGCCCCGACGGTCCGTAGGTAGTCGCGACGGTCTATCGGTGAAGTCGCCTCGTGCTGGTCGGTCGTGCGATACTCATCCGCGTCGGTGTCCTGGGGGTCGCGTGACGACGGCGCGTCGTGCTCACCCCTAGCTTCGTCATTCGTTGTCATAGTTGTCGTGTTCGATGGTTCGCTCGTCGAAGTCGATCGTCCCGGTGCCGATCGCTTTCAGCACCCGTCGACGCCGATCGACGCGACCGTTCCCGTCCGGATCAGTCGACGATCCAGCTCCGTTCAGCCGTGGCTAGATATCCCTCAGAAGGGAAATCACGTCGCTGAAGCCGATGCGGCCGTTCCCGTCGAAGTCGAACGCGTCGGCGTTCCCCTGGATGTCGTCGCTGTCGAGATTCTCGAAGAACGCGTTCACGTCGCCGTGCGTGGTCTGGCCGTCGCCATTGACGTCCTCGTACAGACCATCGTCGTCGGGATCTCGAGCGCAGTGGTCGCCCACCTGGACGCCGCCTTGGTCCTCGCAGTCGTTGGTGCTCGTCCCGAGGGTGACGACGAGGTCGGTCGTCCCGCTCGCGTCGGTTACCGACACCTGCTCGGTCGTCGACTCGCCGCCGGCGGTGATCGTCACCTCGTGGACGCCGAGGAACGCGTCCGTGGCGTAGGTGCCGCTGTCGTCGGTCGTGCCCGCGTCCGACGTCCACCACTGATCGAACACGAGATCGGTATACGCGTCGTATCCGGGCTTGGGCGTCCAATCCTCGTAGAACAACGGCGCATCGTCCCGCCAGTGGGATCCGTCCCAGGGACCCCAGATAACGAAGTCCGTCACCGCCTCGTGACTGAAGGTGGTCTTCATGAACTGGTAGAGGAACTCGCCCTGAGCCTCGTCCGCCCAATTTTCGTCGGCCGCGTCGAACTCCGTGATCCGCACGTCGACGCCGTGGGCGGCGTACTCGTCTAGCGTGGACAGGGTCTCGTCGGGCGTGAGCGCCTCGTCCTCGCTGAAGTGCGACTGGAGGCCCACGCCATCGAGCCTGGCTCCGGAAGAATCGTTGAGGAACTCGATCTGGCGGTGATACGCGTCGCGGGCGTACTGGTACGGACCCTCGAGCGTGTTGTAGTCGTTGACGTCCAGCGCGACGTCGTCGGGGGCGACCTCGGTCGCCTGGCGGTACCACTCCGCCAGGATCGGTGCCTCCACACCGTCGACGTTCTCGCCGTCGACTGCCTCGATCAGTCCCTGCTGGTGGACCACCTCGTTGACCACGTCCCACTGATCGATCACCGATCCGTAGTACGTGCCGTCGTACTCGAAGTCGTCGTAGTGGGAGATGATCCGTTCGATGTGGTCGAGCGAGCGCTGTTCAACGTGCGCCGGATCCAGGTCCGGCCCCGTGTTTCCGCTCTCGTGGTCGACGCCCATCGCGTCGACGACGTCCCCCGGGACGGACCACGCGTCGACGCTTCCCCAGATGCAGACGTGGCCGCGCATGCGCAGCCCCTGATCGAGGAGCCACGCGGTCGCCTCGTCGGCGATGTCCTGATTCTCCTCGAAGAACCGCCACTTGTGGTGGTTTCCGAGGACCGCCGTGTTGAACAGCTCGGGGACGACCGAACGGTACTCCTCGGCGTCTTCCTGGGACACATCCGAGTCCGTGCCCGTGACGATCGTCGCACCGACGGCGGTACCGAACCCGAAGTCGTGTTCTTGCATCTCGACGTCGACGTCGGCGTTCGGGATCGGTTGGCCGTTCCCGTCGACGACTTGTACCTCGAGGCGTCCCTGCCGGTGCTCGGCGATCCGCCGGTCGGCCTCGCTCTCCCAGTCGTCGCTCTGTGCGGTCGCTGCGCCCGCACCCGCGGTGGAGAGTACGCCGATGGCTCCCGCGACACCGACCGTCCGCAGGTAGTCTCGACGGGTGGCCGTCCCGCGATCGTTCCGTTTCGACGCGCCTTCCGTTCCTTGCATCTTATCGTGGTTCGTCATGGTAATAGCCAGCTCGCTGCGCTGGGTCTACGCAGTGATGTTGCTTCCAGCATATCAATTTTTACAACAATGTGTTTTTTAATATGATCTCGTGCCTATCGCGCTCGGATAATCGGGACTCGGTTCCGAATTCGGCCTCGAGCGGGTCGTCCCACATACTCGGGTTGTCGGCTCGTTGCACACCTCGTAGAGGACGCGCGACTGGCCGGCGTATCGCGGTGCGACCGTTTCCCAGAACGACTCGACTTCCTCGGACAGCTTCGCGTTCGGCTTGCCCGTATCCGGAACCGCCCAGTACTGCTTCCCGGACCAGTGACGGGGAAAGTCTCCGAGGCAGTAGCCGCCGTTCTGGCGACACCACTCGACCACGGGGTCGAGGTGTTCCTCGAGGTCGGTCTCGAACACGAGCGTCCGCTCGCCGAGGAAGGACTGTTCGTAGGGTTCGATGATACCCTGGCGGACCTCGACGACCGCTCCGTCGACCGTCGCGTGTCGTCCGTCGTCCACGAGGCGTCGAATCCGGTCCAGTACCGTCGGTTGGGTTTCAGCACCCCGATGTCCGCCGACGATTCGGGTGGACTGGAGTATCGCGACTGGATTTCGTCGACCATCGTCGTACAGCGCCGACCGATGGCTGGTCACAAACGTGCGGTCGCTACCTGCGGACAGCGGTGCCCGTTCCGGGTTGTCCGACGAACCGGCCCGACTCAGGCCTTGGCGTCGGCGGTCGTGGCTTCGGATTCGTTCTCCAGAACCGCCTCGAGCAGTCCGAGGAACGGCGGGCTCGGCTGCCCGGGCCGGGACGTGTACTCGGGGTGGAACTGCGTCCCGAGGAAGAACGGGTGGTCCTCGAGTTCGAGGATCTCCATCCGGTTGCCCGCGGTGCCCGAGAAGACCAGCGGCTCGTCGTCGAACTGGTCGAAGTACTCGGGGTTGACCTCGTAGCGGTGGCGGTGGCGCTCGCTACAGGACGTATCTTCGTAGAGGTCGTAGGCCAGCGTTTCGGGTTCGATCACGGTCGTGTGCTCGCCGAGCCGCATCGTGCCGCCCATGTCCTCGACCTCGTACTGTTCGGGCAGGATGTCGATGACCGGATGAGGCGTGTCCGCTTCCATCTCGGCGGAGTGAGCGTCCTCGAGGCCGAGCACGTTCCGGGCGTATTCGACGACCGCCATCTGGAAGCCCAGACAGAGCCCGAGGAAGGGCACGTCGTTCTCGCGGGCGTACTGGACCGCCCGGATCTTCCCCTCGGTGCCGCGCATCCCGAAGCCGCCGGGGACGATGATCCCGTCGGCGTCCTCGAGTTGGTCGTCGTACCCGTCGGCCATCCCGTCGGCGTGGACCCAGTGGACGTTCACGTCAAGGCCGAGTTCGAAGCCGGCGTGTTTCAGCGACTCGTGGATCGACATGTACGCGTCCTCCAAGTCATACTTGCCGACCAGCGCGATGTCTATCTCGCCGTCTTTCTCGGTGGTGGCGGTCTCCCGCCAGCCGTTGGCCCGTTCGCCCGCTGGCAGGGCCTCGTCGGCCAGTCCGAAGTGCTCGAGGACGTACTGGTCGAGCCCCTCGTCCTCGACCATCAGCGGGACGTGGTAGACGTCCTCGACGTCGGGATTGGAGAACACCGCCTCGGTCGGGATATCACAGAACAGCGCGATCTTCTCTTTGGTTTCCGGATCGAGGCGATCCTCGCAGCGGCCGACGATAATGTCGGGCTGCAGGCCGATCGAACGCACCTCCTTGACCGAGTGCTGCGTCGGCTTCGTCTTCTGTTCCCCGTTCTTCGAGTAGGGCACCAGCGTGACGTGGGTAAAGAGAACGTTCTCTTCCGGTTCCTCGTGGGCAAACTGGCGCAGCGCCTCGAGGTAGGGCATCCCCTCGATGTCACCGACGGTGCCACCGACTTCGATGATACAGACGTCTGTCCCCGCCGCGGCCTCGCGAATGCGGCGCTTGATGTCGTCGGTAATGTGCGGAATGATCTGGACCGTCTTCCCCAGATAGTCGCCGGCCCGCTCCTTCTCGATAACGTGCTGATACGTCTTCCCCGTGGTGATGTTGTGGTCCGAGGTCATGTCGATGTCGAGGAACCGCTCGTAGTTCCCCAGATCGAGGTCGACCTCGCCGCCGTCCTCGAGGACGTAGACTTCCCCGTGCTGGTAGGGGTTCATCGTCCCCGCGTCGACGTTCAGGTACGGGTCGATCTTCACTGCGGTGACGTCGAACCCGGCGTTTTTCAGGAGGCGGCCGGTGCTCGCGGCCGTGATCCCCTTTCCAAGCCCCGACATGACACCGCCGGTGACGAAGATGAACTTGTTCCCCAGCGAGGGGTCATAATGAGTGTCCGATTCCGTCGGCATACCGAGTGTGCGCGCGACCGCTTGAAAACGATTTCGGGACCACACCGCCACCGACAGAGGTTGTCACCCCTCTCGTCCCGCAGCGGTGTGACGGTCGCTCGGTCGCTCCCACTGCGGACCCGCGTGCGCCTACGAGAGTCGACGCCCCGGCCGAGACCCACGGCTGCCGCCGGTCCGAGAGCTATCGCGGGGATCGCCCGCTGTGGCCGCCGTTCACTCGCGCTCCGTCTCCTGCGGGTTCTCGTCCTGCACTTCGACGATCGCCGCCCGCTCGAAGGACTCGATACCGCCCTCCATCCGCAACTGAACCGTCGTCCCGGGGAGGCCCGACTCGTCCTCGTCCCCGTCGGTCGCGTCCTGCGGGACGGAGACGGCCGTGACGCCGTCGACCGTGAGGGAGCGCCGCTGAATCGGGTCGCCCTCGTACTCGACGGTCTCCCAGGTCTCGACGTCGAGTTCGGCCACGTCTTTGCCGAAGTACTCCTCCCCCTCGGGGTTCACCGCGTCTTCGGTCTGGGACTCGCCGGTCGTCCTGTTGTCGTCGAACTGTACCTCCTCGTGTTTGTACTGGCGGAACTGGACGAGCATACCGCATCGACCACGAGCAGTGTGTTAATGCTTACAGGAGACGCTGCCGATGGCCGCCGTCTCGAGCCGGCGGCGAGTGTTTGCGGAGCGATAGCACCGCATTTATTTTATACTCCGCGATCGAAGTCTGGAACACCGTGGCATCTCACGAGCGACGCGCGATCGTTCGGGTCGGTGAACCCGACATCGGCTTTCAGGCCGGGTTCGGCTTCTATCTCGGGATCGTCGTCACCGGCATCATCGCACTCGCGGGGTTGCTCGCCGGCACGTCGACCGCGACGCTGCTCGGGGTCCTCCCGAGTACGGTGACGGCCGTCGCGATCGTCGGTCACATTTACACGAAACGCGCACACGGCCTCCCCGAGCGAATCGGACGGAACAGGTGGCGACGCCTCGCCTGTTACGCGCCAGCGGCGGCGTTCGGGGCGATGCTCGTCGCCCCTCGGTTCGCACCTATCGAGGCCACCGGCCGACTCGTCGTCGTTACGGTCGCGCTGGTCGCCCTGACGGGCGTGTCCGGATTCGGCGTCGAGCGGATGGCGAAAAACCGGTACATCGACGCGATCACCGTCGACGAGCCGGCCGCGAGCTGGACGTGGCACAGATCCGACTTCCGCGCCGACGAGCGCGTCTGGAACGTGATGCTGGTCCTGATGATCGGTGCTGTCGGACTCGTGACTGCGTGGACGTCGGGAGGCATAGCCGGCCTGTTTTGGGTGTTATACGCCGCTATCGTGGTCGCCTCACAGTGGTTCGACTGGGGCGACGACTGGAACAGTTTCGAGCCGGAGGACCGGTGGAATCCGCCGGAACTGCACGCACACGAAGCGGGGGTCGTCGTCGACAAGTCGGTCGGGAAAACGTTCGTCCCGTGGGATGCGATCGCGGCCGTTCGGCTGACCGACGACGAACTGATCCTCGAGCGCCGACGCACCCGGTGGTTCGACATCCGCTGTGACCGGTCCGGAATCGAGGACCCCGAGGACGTGTTCGCGGAACTCGAGCGACTCGCACACGACGAGAGACGGACGATTTGACCGCGAGACCCGACTGACGACTGCAGGTCGCGCGCTGAACGAGCCGTCGCGACGACGCGGGAACGGCATCGGAAACAGCCTCCCGACCGCCGTCCCGCCACCCCAACGGTAGCTTCGTCAGTCGACCATCGCCGCGTCGCGCTCCCGGTCGCTGGCGCGAGGGAGCGTGATCACCACTCTCGACCCGTCGTCGCCGCCGGTGATCTCGATGGAGCCCCCGGTTTCCTGGACGATCCACGTCACGAGCCAGAGACCGACCCCGGTGCTGTGGGTCAGTTGTGTTTCCGTGCCCTGCACGATCGGTTCGAGTTCGGCCTCGGGGATACCGGGTCCGTTGTCCGCTACTCGAACTCGGACCACGTCACGGTCGTCCTCCTGCTCGACCGTGACGCCGATCGAGATCTCGAGGTCGGGACGGTCGGCGTGTTCGATCGCGTTCGTGACGAGTTCCTCGAGGGCGGTCGTGATGAACGGACCGGCGGTGGTCCAGGCCTCCTCGTCGCTGGTGAACGCGATTCGGACGTCGGGGTGGGTCCGACGTGTGGTTTCGACGAGCGTGGCAACATCGGCTGCGAGGTCCACTGGCTCCGACCGGTCGACGTCCAACTGCTTGACGACGCGAGCGAATTTCTCGCTTCGCTCGATAATGGTCGTGACGGCAGTATCGACACGGGCAGTGTGCTCGCGAAGGGGAGACTCCGCCAGTTCGTCCGCCAGCAACGACGTGTGTCCCTTGATGACGTTCAGTTCGGTCCGGATATCGTGACGAAGGAGTCGATTGAGGACGTTCAGCCGCTGTTCGTGCTGTCGCTGCTCGGAAATGTCCCGGAGACTGATCAGCTTCCCGGTTACCAGTCCGTACCCCCGCGTCAGAACCGAGACGCGAACGTCGTAGTAGCGGCGCATGTCGTCGTCCACGAGCGAGAGTTCGGTCCGGACCGTCTCGTTCTCGTCGGCGATCGGCGTCTCGACGACATCGGCCAGCGAGGGGCAGACGTCGCCGAGCTGTCGGCCGGTCACGGCCGAGCTTCCGGCACCGAGAATGGCCCGTGCGGCCGGATTCGTATCGACGATTTGCCCGCGACCGTCGACGACGAGGACTGCATCGCTCATCGTCTCGATGAGTTCGTCCCGCGCGACCTCTTTCGCGGCCGGGACGAGCGCCAGAAACCGGTGGCGGGCGACGATCACCAGCAGCATCAGCCCAGTGAGGGTAAACGCCATGATCGTCGGGTCGAAGCCGGCGGGCGCGAGTTCGGTAACGTAGATCGCGTTCCCGATCCAGGGCACGAGCACAGCGACGAGCAGTCCGATCGCCTGTCCGTAATACTGGCGGTTGGACAGGAGGGTGAGCTGTACGATCACCCACGAACCGATCACCAGCAACAGGTAGGAATACCCGATGTGAACCCAGAACGCCGGCCCGGCCGTCGCGTGAAGCACGGAGAACGTGCCGTAGCGCCGAATGCCGTCTACCGTCCTGAAGAGGCCGTGGGTCTCGTTCGTCCAGAGCAAGACGGTGACGAGTACTGGCACGACCAGCAACGATGCCAGCGTCCGCCCGTTCACCCGGCCGTCTCGGCCCGTGTACTCGAACGCGAACGCCAGCCACCCCACGGGAACGACGACGATTCCGGCGTACTGGACGTTCACCCAGAATAGCGTCGTCGAGAGCCCGGAACTGTACATCTCGAGGAGTTTCGCGAGGCCCCAGATCGTCACCGCAACCATGAGCACTGCGAGCCAGCGAGCACCCGGAATATCCCGATTTCGCCAGGCGGTGAGCGCGATTCCGCACGATACAGCGGCCGACAGAGCGACGAGAACGTGATAGGAAGAGAGATAGATCGACATAGAATCACGTTGAATACCGTCCCCTTCGCGTCCGGAACCGAGTAAGTTCGGGCCGATAACCGTTACGAGGGTGGTGAACGGCCATCACCGATACGATTTTCGGAATTAAAATGCCAGTTCGGAGCGACGGTCTCGCGGAGACGTCGACGCCCGAAACGCGGGGGCGACCGCTACTTCCCCCAGAACGGGTCCCGACTGCGCTGTTTGTCGAGGTACATGTTCAGCGCCTCGAGTTCGTCGCCCGGAATTTCGCTGGCGAGTTCCTGCTCGAGGATCTTCGCGTGTTTCTCGGGAATCTCGATCCAGAGTTCGTCGTCCTCCTCGATCTGGCGGCCGACGGTCGGGCCGTCGATGGCGACCGAGACGCGATTGCCCGCGCGGGCCTCGTCGACGTCCTCGCCCTGCTCTTGAATCCCCTTGACCTGTCCGACGCGATCGGGTTCGTTGCCCTCGAATTTGACGACGTTCGCGTTGTTCTGGATGGTCCCGGCGTTCACCTCGACGCCGACGACCGCGGGATCGTTCTGGCGGAACGTGTGATCGGGCAGGATGCGGAACCGGGCGGGCCGCGTGATGTTCTCGAGGATGGTGTCCTGCTGGGCCTTCTCGATCCCCTCGACGTACGCCTCGTACTCCTCGATGAGCTGGTAGATGACCTCGTCGGTGAAGATCTCGACGTCCTCGATCTCCGCGCGCTGTTCGGCGTCGTCGAGGGTATCGACGTTGAATCCGAGGATCGCCTTCTGTTTCCCGTCGTCGGCCGTCGAGGCGACCGAGACGTCGCGCGGCGCGACGTCGCCGACCTCCGCGCGGACGATCGGTACCTCCGCGTCGCCTAAGGCGTCGGCCATCGCCTCGAGGCTGCCGAGGGTGTCCGCCTTGACGACGACGCCCGCTTCGGCGGTGTCGACGGCGATGTCCGCGAGTTCGGCCCGGACTTCGTCGATGACGTCCTCGAGGGCGCGGTCGCGGACGACGCGAACCGGCGCGCCGGCCATGGCGTCCGCGAGTTCGGGCGCGGCGACCTTGATCCCGGCCGCGGCCGAGACCTCGTCGACTTTCTCGAAGCGGCTCTCGGTCCGAATCTCGGCGAGCGGCCGGGGCTGGAGCAGCGCGCGGACGTCGGTGACGATGGGCTCGTTCTGCCCGCCGACGACGATCGTGTCGTCCGATCGGATCGTCCCGTCGTAGAGGACGGTGTCGATCGTCGTCCCGAACCCTTTCTCCTCTTTGACCTCGAGGACGGTACCGACGCCGGGGCCGGCGACGTCGATCTCCATCTCCTCTTTCATGTAGCGCTGGGAGAGGCCCATCATGACGGTCAGGAGGTCCGGAACGCCTTCGCCGGTCATCGCCGAGACGGGGACGACGCCGACGTTCCGCTGGAAGTTCTGGACCCGCCAGTAGAGGTCCGCGGAGAACCCCTCGTCGGAGAGGTTGCCGATGATCTCGTAGAGGCTCTCGTCGAGTCGCTGGCGGACGCGGTCCGACTGGGACTCGTAGGTGTCGTTGATCGGCGAGTCCTCGGTGGCGTTCCAGCCGGGAACGGTGTCGATCTTGTTCGCCGCGACGATAAACGGCGTCTGTGACCGACGGAGGATGTCCAGCGCCTCGAGGGTCTGGGGCTGGAACCCGTCGTTGACGTCGACGACGAGGATGGCGATGTCGGCCAGCGCGCCACCGCGGGATCGGAGCGTCGTAAAGGAGTGGTGCCCCGGCGTGTCGATAAAGAGAAGGCCGGGGAGGTCGAAGTCGTCCGGATCGACGAGTTCGCCCGCGATCGAGGAGATGATATCCAGCGGGACGGCGGTCGCACCGATGTGCTGGGTGATCGCGCCTGCTTCACCCTCGATGACCGCGGAGCCGCGGATCTTGTCGAGGAGACTTGTCTTGCCGTGATCGACGTGTCCGAGGACGGCGACGATCGGCGTTCTGAGAGATGTGGGGTCGCGTGTATCCGTGTCCGACATGATGAACCACCCGAGAAGGTCTTACCTAAATCGTCCGTAGCGCCGTAGTTAAACCCATCGTCATCCGTGTTCCAGATCCGCGGCGAGAGCCTCGGTCACGAGGAGCACGGATCGCCGACTCGAGCGGGAGCCACCGCGCCCGTCGGTCCGCGATCGCGCCGCGGCCGGTCCGTCGCGGATCGGGGCCGTCTCGTCTCCATCGCCCGGGTTTCGGCGTCGTCGTTCGAGGACCCCGTGGTTTTTAATACCGATTAGTAAGTACGGGTATGCATGAGCGATATACTCGCTGAAAACCTCTCGGGGAAGTCCGTCATGGGGTCGGACGGCACCGAGCTCGGACTGCTCTACAACATCACGATGGATCTGAAATCCGGCAAGCTCCACGATCTCGTTATCGAGCCCGACGAGGAACTGTCCCGGCGTGCCGTCGACTTCGACCTCGACGACGCCGGCCGCTTTCTCGTTCCCGTCAACCGCGTCCAAGCGGTGAAAGACTACATCGTCGTCCAGCGCTAACGGTATGTACGTTCTCGACTCCTCCGCTTTTATCCACGACTTCCACACGACAGAACAGACTGCAACCATCCCGCTCGTCCGCGAAGAACTCGAAGACGAGAGCGCCTATCGCTACGACGCGATGGAGGGCTCCGGGATGCACATCCACATTCCCAACGACGACACCACCGAGAAGGTCCAGCGGGCGGCCCGCGAGTCGGGGGATCTCGAGGTGCTCTCGGAAACCGACGTTCGGCTCGTCGCGGCGAGTTTCGAACTCGACGCCACGTTAGTGACCGACGACTACGCGATGCAGAACGTCGCCGAGAAACTCAACGTCGCGGTCGAAGTGATCGCTCGAGAGGGGATCGACGAACAGCGCCACTGGCACTTCCAGTGTCAGGGCTGTGGCCGCGAGTTCGACGAGGAGAAAGACCGGTGTCCGATCTGCGGGTCGGAGCTGGCCCGGAAGAACCCGTCGTAGCCCGTCCTCGAACTCGTTTTCGGTCGCCGTCGATCGCTCGACCGCTCAGCCGTAGAGGAAGTAGAGGTTCGCGAAGAGGAGCGCGTTGTAGACCCCGTGAACCAGCGCCGGCACCAGGAGGTTGTCGGTCCGCTCGTAGATCGTTCCGAGGACGATCGAGAGACCGAAGATGGTGCCGAGGCTGGCGATCACCGCGCCGATCCCGGCGGTGGCGTACGCGAGCACGTGCACCGACGCGAAGATGACACTGGCCACGGCGACGGCACCGAACCGCGAGAACGTGTCGTACAGCGACTTCTGGATCACGTTCCGGTAGAGCAGTTCCTCGAACGGCCCGATGACCAGGATCGCGAGCGGGACCAGCACCAGCATCAGTTCCGGGCTCTCTTGGGCCCGCTGCGTCGTCGAATGGTCGGCGCTCTCCACGCCGGTCGACTGCATGAGTGCGGAGATCGCGAAGAGCGCGCCGAAAAGGACGATCAGCCCGCCGACGATCCAGCCGAGATCCCGGAGCGTCGGCCGCTCGAAGTCGATAAAGGACAGATCGCGGTCCGTCGACACGATGTAGCCGCCGGCGACGAGCATCGTTCCGATGGCCATACTGACCTGCCCGAAGACCGCGTTTTCGATCTCCGAGAGCGGCTCGAGGAGCGGCAAGAGCGGGACCGCGAGGATCGCCGCGACGATGGGCGTCGCGAGGAGTCCCGCGACGCCGACGATAGACAGCGTCGCCGTCTGGAGACTCCGGCGCTTGAGCCCGCCGCTGCTGATCCCGAAGTAGTCCGCGACGCCGAGACCGGCGGTGAGCCCCGCCGTGACGAACGCGACGAAGACGATCGGGATCGACACCGATGCCGACCCCGTCGGTAGGGCGGCGGGCACGGTAATCCCCTGATTCAACGCGTAGCCGGCGAGCAACACGACGGCGACGCTCGAGACGGCGGCGATCGGACCACCGATCCGCCGCTCGAGGGGGCCGTGACGGCGGACCAGAAAGGCGAGCACCGCGACGAGTGCGAACCCGGTTCCCGCCCAGACGACGGGGTCGTCGACGCCGCGGCGAACGGCGACGGCCATCGCGGCCATCGTCACTCCGGAGAGGACGGTTCCGATTCCAGGGACTGCGTCGGACGCGAGCTGGTCGACGTCGTCGGCCCGGGTAGTTTCGGTCATATACGAGTATTCGTGTGAGAACTCATATGCGCACCGCAAGCGGACGAGGGCGACGGGCGGTCCCTGGGCGAGCTATCGTTCGATCCGCAGCTCGGTCTTCTCCGCGACGGCCGCGGCTTCCTCGAACTCGCCGCCGCCGAGCAGGCCGCGAGTGGCCTTCTTGGCCCACTCGACGGCCGGCTGTTCGAACGTGTTCACTCCGTAGAGTTCGCCCGCGAGCACGCAGGCTGCCTCCATCCCGTACAGAAGGCCGCCGAGTTCGTACTCGTCGACCCGCTCGAGTTCGACGCGCACGTTCGGCCGACCGGCCGCCGCGAGGCTCGCCTCCGTGGCCTCGAACTCCGCCTCGAGCAGGTCGCCGAGCGTCGCGTCGCCCAGATAGGCGAGGTCGTCGACGTCCGTCCCCGGGATCGGACGGTCCTCGCCCTCGCGCGCGGTAACGAAGGTGACGAGCTTGTCCCGCGGGCCGGCGCGGTAGAGCTGCAGTTGCGAGTGCTGATCGGTGACGCCGAGCGCTCGCACCGGCGTCTGGCCGAGGTCGTCCTTTCCGAGGCTCTCGGCCCACAGCTGGGCGAACCACTCCGCGGCGGTCTCGAGGGACTCCGCGTAGGGCATCATTGCGTTGACGCCCGCGCCCCGCTGATCCAGCGCGTAGCTCGTCGCACCGTAGGCGTAGGCGGGACAGTCGAACAGCGAGCCCGACAGCGTCTCGGCCTCGGCGGCGGCACCCTCGAGCAGCGCCTCGAGGTCGTGCCCGCAGACGGCCGCGGCGACGAGCCCGACCGCCGAGAGCGCCGAGAAGCGACCGGGGACGCCGTCGGGAACGGGCAGCGAGGGGAGATCGTGGCGGTTCGCGAGGTCGCGCAGCGGGCCAGCCTCGCCGGTCGTGACGATCGTCCGCTCGGTCCAGTCGACGCCCGCCGACTCGACGGCCTCGCGAACGACCAGAAAGTTCGCCAGCGTCTCCGCCGTCGTCCCCGACCGCGAGACCACGTTGATCGCCGTGTCCGCGAGCGGAAGTCGCTCGAGGTGGCGCGAGACCCACTCGGGATCGACGTTGTCGAGGAAGACCGTCTCGGTGTCCGAATCCAGGGCGTTCGTGATCGTCGCCGCACCGAGCGAACTGCCGCCGATGCCGACGGTGATCAGCGCGTCGGCGTCGGCGACCGGCTCGACCGCCGCCCGGATCTCGTCGGGATCGGTCCGGTCCGGCACGTTCAGCGCCTCGTAGCCGTGTTCCGCGTTCGCCATTCCCGCCTCGATACGCTCGTGAGCGTCCGCGACCTGCTCGTCCAGCCGCTCGAGGGACGCCCTCGAGACGCCCGGCGACGCGACGGACGCGAGCGCGTTACCGATATCGACGTTCATATCTCAGCACGCAACCGCCTGCGATAAAGGCGTTCCGTGACGTGATCGCTACGCGGCTCCGTCCGTGGTCTCGTCCGATCGCGAGTAACGGACCGCCAGCCGCGCGAGCGACCGCCCAGCGATCCCGACCGAACACACACCACGATACCGATCGGAAGCCGAAACCCCGAAACCGATCCCCCGCCTACGACCGCCCATGACCGAAAAGACGGGAACGTTCGTCGTCACGCACGCCGAGTCCGATTCGGCGGTCGTTCGCGACGTCGAGACCGCACAGGTCCACACGCTCGCATCCAACCCCGACCTCGAGGTCTCCGACGTCCTCGAGGCGACCGTCGCGCCGGAGCCGCCGCTGGAGGTCACCTGGGAAGTGATCGACGTCGCGGACAGGCGCTCGATCGAACTGGTCGACAGCGACCTCGAGCCGACCCAACACGAGAAAACGCTGGCGTCCGAGACCGAGGTCGGCGATTTCGTTCAAGAGGAGCGTGCCGGAACGGGCGAACTCCACGTCTTCCGCGTCCCCGACGGCGAAGTCGAGGCCGCCGCCGAAGACGTCCTCGGCGACGAGGAGACGATCGCGCGAGCGGCCCGGCTCGAGGCGGTGCGGGTGGAGGTTCGCCGATCGGCCGACGAGGGCGTGTTGAGCGTGCGCTACCTGCCGGACTGATCGGCGTCGGCCGAGACGAAACTGCGTCGAACGCGTCGGCGGGCGTGTGGGCGTGTGACGGGATCTGCGCTGCTAGAATTGAGAAGGCTTACTTCGGGGGCCTTCGAGGTTCCGTTATATGGCGTATTTCGACGTACCGGAGATCGAGTACACCCGGTACAGTAACCGCCAACTCGCGGCGGTTCCGCTCGCGGTCCTCGCGGTAGCATTGATCGTCCTCAGCGGATCGTTTCTCGTGTACGGCACGCCGGTTCCGCTCGGGATGGACTTTGCCGGCGGGACGGAGCTGACCGTGCAGACGACGACGCCGGAAGGCGAGATCGGGTCGGCGTTCGAGGAACCGCCCGAGTCCGTGACGGGAACGGGGAGTTCGAACGAGTACATCATCCAGTTCTCCTCGACCGACTCGCAGGCCCTGAACGAACAGGCCGAATCCAACCTCGAGCAAAACGGCGACAGCGCGATCGTCCAATCGGTCTCCTCGACGTCGGCGAGCTTCGGCCAGGAGAGCCAGCGGACGGCCATGATCGGCCTCGTCGTCGCGTTCGTCGGCATGAGTGCGATCGCGTTCCTCCTCTTTCGGACCTTCGTCCCGTCGATCGCGATCGTCATCTCGGCGTTTTCGGACCTCATGATCCCGCTCGCGTTCATGCGGCTCGCCGGCATCCCGCTCTCGCTGGGGACCGTCGCCGGGCTCCTGATGCTGATCGGGTACTCCGTCGACTCCGACATCCTGCTGAACAACCACGTCCTGCGCCGGAGCGGTGACTTCTACGAGAGCACGGCCCGCGCGATGCGGACCGGCGTCACGATGACCGTCACCTCGATGGCCGCGATGCTCGTGATGGCCGTCTCGGCGTACATCTTCGGCATCGGACTGCTCGCCTCGATCGGTATCATCCTCTTCGTCGGCCTCGCGGCCGACCTCATGAACACCTACATGTTGAACCTGAGCTTACTCCGGTGGTACAAGTTCGAGGGGGTCCGCTCATGAACCCGATCGGCGCCGTCAAGGCCAACTGGCGAGTGCTTCTGCTCGTCCTGTTCATCGGCTTCGCCGTCGTCGCGCTGTTCATCCCGGGCGGCATCGTCGCCGACGACAGCCTCGCCGACGACAGCCTCCAGGAGAGTCCCACCAACCTCGAGTTCGGCCTCGGACTCGAGGGCGGCACGCGGCTCAGGGTGCCCGTCGCCGGCATGACCGCCGAAGACATCGACGCAGGCGCGGTCAGCGACGACGGGCAGATCGATCAGGACCGGCTCACCGAGGTCGAGTCGACGCTCGAGTCGGAGCTCGGCCTCGCACCGGCGGACGCCAGCGTCGACGTGCAGGACGACGGGACCGTCACCGCGGAGGTGTTCTCCGACAACGTGACCGAAGCGGAGTTCGCCGCGGCGTTGCAGTCGGCGGACGTCGACGCCTCCGAGGACGACATCCGCGACGGCGTCACGCAGGGGACCCGCAATAGCATGATCGAGACGATCCAGACGAAGATCAACGCCGCGGGGCTCTCGGGCGGGACGGCCTACGAGTCGACGACGGTGAGCGGGGACCACTACATCGTCGTCGAGGTGCCCAACATGGGCGCCGGCGAACTCCGCGACATCCTCGCCGAACGGGGGCAGGTCGAGGTCAGGGCGTACTATCCCGAAAACGGCAATCAGACGAATCAGACGGTGTTGACGAACGACGACATCGCCGACGTCGACCCGCCGGAACAGAGCGAACGCGGGTCGGACTACGTGGTTCCGGTGCAGGTCCACGAGGACGCCGCACCCGGCTTCCAGCAGCAGATGAACGACCTCGGGTTCACCAGCGAGGGCGTCGGCATGTGTAACCTCCGGGGCGACGGCGAGGAAATCAGCTTCGACCACGACGACCAGCAGTACTGTCTCCTGACGGTCGTCGACGGCGAAGTCGTCGACGCTCACAGTATGGGCGATCATGGTGGCAACGGGCTCGCGACCAACATGCGGGAAGGGTCGTGGGTGAACAACCCCGTCTTCCAGATGGGCGCTCAGAACCGGCGGGACGCCCAGTCGCTCTCGGTCAACCTCCGCGCCGGCAGTCTGCGCGCGCCGCTGGACTTCGGTGAGGAGCAGGTCTACTCGATCGAACCGGCACAGGCCGACCAGTTCAAGCAGTACTCGCTGCTGATCGGACTGCTCTCGGTGGTCGCCGTCAGCGTCGTGGTCTACTCCCGCTACACGGACACGCGCGTCGCCCTCCCGATGATCGTCACGGCGGTCGCGGAGGTCGTGGTCCTGCTCGGGTTCGCGGCGCTGATACGCATGCCGCTCGACCTCTCGCACGTCGCCGGGTTCATCGCCGTGGTCGGGACCGGGGTCGACGACCTCGTGATCATCGCCGACGAGGTGATGGACGAAGGCGACGTCAGTTCGGAGCGGGTCTTCCAGTCGCGGTTCCGCAAGGCCTTCTGGGTCATCGGTGCCGCCGCGGCGACGACCATCGTCGCGCTCTCGCCGCTCGCGGTGCTGAGTCTGGGTGACCTCCAGGGGTTCGCCATCATCACCATCCTCGGCGTGCTCATCGGGGTGCTCATCACCCGGCCCGCCTACGGGGACATCCTGCGACGCCTGCTGACCGACCGATAACCCGTTTTCGAGCGGCGTTTTACCGGCCGTTCCGACACCGCGGACACCAGTCGACGGTACCGTCCTCACCGTGAGCGCGTGCGAAATCGTACGAAACCGTATTGTCACAAGATGTACAGCGCGGCACGAAAGACACCATCGCAACGCACCCCCTCCATGAGGAATAACTGCCAGCCTGCAATTGCAGCCGTCTCGCGCGGACGTCAACCGGCCCGTCAATTTCCGACTCAGGCGCTCAGTCATCGAAATCGGCGGCCAGCTCGGGGAGCGTGTCCGGGTGTCGGCTACTCTCCGTCGGCGGTCCGCGATAGGCCGTCGTCGGCCGGAGGCGGGCCGTGCTCGAGGAGCCACGTCGCGGCCTCGGTGTAGAAGCGGATCGTTCCGAGATAGTCCTCGAGAGCGCAGCGCGCGGCCGGCTCGAGATCGCGTCCGTCGGCGGTCTCGAGGTCCTTGAGGACGATACCGGCCTGTTTGTCGATTTCCGCGAGGCGGCGCTCGATCGAGCCGGGGTCGTGACCGCCGTCGGTGATCGCGTCGCGAGACGGTGGTCTTCGCGACGGTCGGTCGTCCGCAGCGACGTCTCGGCCGCGGGGACGGCCGGCGATACCACTGTCAGTGGGGGAATATCCATTTGCCCCCGAGCGTTCGTTTCGCATGGTCGGAGACCTCGTGGCGAGGTCGACCCGACCCCGGCGTGCTGGGACACGCCGGACGTTCTGGCCCGGAAGGGTCGGGTCAAGTAGTCCGTTGCCCTCCACTTACAACTGTCTTCCTAACGTTTTACAATCGTAATAGAACACTTAGCCATTGAATTCGAACGTTTTCTATCCATTTCCATACATATCGGTAAAACTATGGGTACGAACCGATCCACCGTAGGTGTGGCACGACAACGGGCCGACTGGATGCGTCCGGTCGACGAGCACATCATGGAGACGATGCGGGATGAGGGAAATCTGACACCACAGGCTGTGGAAAACTTCAGTGTCTGTTCCCGAAGCCACGCCAGTGTGCGGCTTTCGAAGCTCGCGGACTACGGACTGGTCGAGCGGATCGCTCAGGGGCTCTATCGGCTCACCGACGACGGTCGAGCGTTTCTCAACGAGGAACTGGACGCCAGCAAGCTCGAGCCGGCGGCTCGAGATCGTTGAGGACGGATCCGCGAGAGTTCTTCGACGCGGTTTCGGCGCGGTGCCTGTCACCACGTCTCGGCGTCCCGCGTGGCCCCGGGGGGCTTCTTCGGGTGGCAGCCGGCGACCGGTACCTGTCGGCGAGGGCTTTGGGCTCGGACGGTGCCCCGCACAGCCGGGTCCATCGGCCGCGCCGGGATCGTCGTGCGCCTTCCGCCGGGAGCCTTCGGCGAACGGTCGCTACGGACTGCCCTATTATTCCGCCAGGGGCGGGCGTCACCCCATTGTTGTGTACGAACTATCTATACGTTAATATTTCGGCGATCATGCCACGCCGCAGTTCAGTCGCTGGGACTCGGACGAGACGGCATCGGGCCGTCGGCCGTGGCGGTGAAGACGGCACACGTCTCGGCGGTCCACGCGAGTGACCTCGTTTTTCGTGTTTCGTGTTCGGTTACGGAGACACGGTCGCAGCCACCGAGACGGTCTGTGCCTCGCTGCGAGACGTTGCCTCCGATCACTCGTGTATCCAGCTCCCGTCCCGTACTCGGAGGGGACAACTACGATTTCCGTTCACGACGAAAACAGTACATTGAACACCTTTCGCTCGGCCTTCCGAAGGTGGTGGTGGAAGGTCGGCGGAGCCACGTCCATCGATTCGGCGACTGCTTCGCCGGTGGCGTCGCGTGGCCACTCGAAATAGCCCACGTGGTACGCGGCCTCCAGCGCGGTACGCTGGCGATCGGTCAACTCGGCCATCACGTGTCGCTGGACGTGTCGGAGGTCGTCGTGTTTACGGCTAATCTGGCGGCGTCGAACCATCTCGGCCGCCGAGTAGGTTCCCGTGACGGTCTCGATGATCGTTCGGGCCTCCACGCTCGGCGCGAGGTGGATGGTCATCCGGTAGTCGCCGTCCTCGATGACAGCGCGATCGACGTACCCTCCGCGTGCCGCTACGGCCGACAGCACTGGTGGGTCGGTCAGTCTGAGTTCGAATCGAGCGGGATCGCCCTCCGAGCGGACGGTAACGGACTCCCAGTGCGGAAGTAGCGACGTGAGGTGGTGCACGGTATCGATGGCATCCGCCGTCGCCGTCCCGTAGACGAGGAACTCGCCGTCGCCGACTGGAACCGTGTCGTCGAGCGTAATTCTCCCGTCCGTCTCTACTGACGCGTCGAGGGTCTCGAGGATGTTCTCGATCTGGAACTCCAGTTCCACGAGTTCGTCGCTCATCAACGCTTGCTTGCGGTCGGTGGCGGCGATAGCGTGGCCGACCAGTTCCCCGAGCTGGGCGATCACCTCGCGTTCTTGGCTCTCGAACGCGTACGGTCGCTCCGCGTAGACGTTCAGTACGCCGTAGACCATCCCCTCGTGAACGATCGGGACGGCTGCGGACGATCGGAAACCGTACGGTTCGATATCTTCGCGCCACGGGTCGTGTCTGATATCCGTGAGAACGTCCTGGGAAACCTGAATCTCCCCCGTCCGGAGCGCCCTCCCCGTGGGCCCTTTGCTACGTTTGTCGTCCGGATCGATCGAGATCGTGATTCCGTCGAGGTAGCCGTCGACGCCTGCTTCGGTCCGCAGATTCACCGTCTGAGACGGCGCGTCCACATCTCCAACCCAGGCGAAGCGGTACGAATCCGTGTTAGCGAGATGTTCACAGACGGTCCGTTCGATCTCCTCGCGCGTGGACTGGTCGATGACCGCACTGGCAATCTCGCGGACGACGCTGTTGATGTTGTCGAGCGCGGCGAGTTGCTCCCGCTGACGGATCAATTCCTGTTCGTGCCGGTGACGGTCGACCGCGTTTGCAAGAATGTTGGCGACCGCTTGGACGAAAGCGGTGTCTTGTTCGGAGAATTCCGTCGGTTCGGTATCGTACGTTCCGAGGACTCCCCACGGGTCGTCAGCGGACCCAACGATCGTACTGATGCCACTGCGTACGTCGTGATCCCTGAGAAGAGAAGAACTGCTGTATCGGGATTCGACGCTCACGTCCTCGAGGACGACCGGATTCTCGGTGGCCAGCGTGTAGGCCGCTTGCGAATCGCCCTCGGCGGCCGAAACCGTCGCCGAGCCGACGCTGTCGTCGTCCCAGCCAGCGCCCTGCCGGAGCAGGAGTTCGTCGGCCGCAGCGCTCAGGTCGAGCACACCGGCGTAGTCGTTGCCGAGCGTCTCTGCGACCAGTTCGGCCGCTTCGGCCATCAGCGTGTCGAGGTCACGGTCTTTGAGGGCGCGCTCACCGAGCTCGGTAACGACTTCCTGCTGGCGGATTCGCTTTCCGAGTTTCCGTTCACGCTCGTTGCGTTCCGAGACGTCTCGGACGACGCCACAGCGGCCGGAGGTGTCGTCGAACTGAAACTGGGTTACCCGACTCTCGGCCGGTAACCGTTCTCCGTCTTTCGTACGTACGTCGAATTCGATGCTTGCGGTCTCGCGCTCCCCGTGTTCGACCGCCGCAGTCAATCGTTCGGCGCGGGGCGTGAGATGGTCGTCGTGGATCGTCGTGGCGTGTCGCCCGAGGAGTTCCGCTCGGTTCCGGCCGGTCATCTCGCAGAACGCGTCGTTTACCATGACGAATCGCGCGTCCGAATCGACCGCGTAGACGCCGTCCTCGACGGTCTCGACGATCGTCTCGTACAGTTCGAGTTGTAACTCGCGCTCTTTCCGTTCAGTGATGTCCGTGAAGTACACCGACAGACCGGATTCCGACGGGTAAATCCGAACGATCTCCCAGATGTCGAGTGGCTCCGAGAACCGCTCGAACGTAACGGGCTCCTGGGTGGCCATCGCCGTTTGAAATCGATCGCGGATCGGATCGTCGTCGGCCGTGGAGAGTGCTTCCCAGACGTTCCGTCCGAGCAACTCGGATTCGGGATACCCGAGCAATTCCTCGGCACGATCGTTGACGTACTCGAACCGCATCTCGTCGTCGAGCGCGTAAAACGCGTCGTCGACGCGCGCGAAGATTTCCTCCAGTTCCATTTTCAGGTCTTCACGTCTGCGTTCGAGGCGCTTGGTCTGCTCTTTGAGCCGTGTGACGTCCGTAGTGGTGGCGATAACGTGGCCCACCTGACTGTCCACGTCGGTGAACGGGGCCGCGTTGACCGATACCCAGTGGGACGATCCGTCCGGATGGACTAGCTTGACCTCCTGCCCGAAGACGGATTCACCGGTTTCGAAGACGCGGCCGACCGGACGCTCCTCGAACGGCAACGGTTCGCCGTCTTCACCGACGAGCGTCAGGTCACCGGCCGTGTACCCGTCTTCGTCGCCACCCGCGGAACCGATGAGGTCCGCCATCCCTTCGTTTGCACGCACTATTTGACGGTCCGGCCCGAAGACCGCGATCCCGACGGGGGCCGTCTCGAAGACCTGTTCGATGAGCTCTCGTTCGCGCTCCAGTCGCTCTTCGGCGCGCCTGCGCGCGATCAGTTCTCCGAGGTCCCCGGCGATCGACGATACCAACTTGACGAGTCGTTCGTCGGTCTCTCGAGGCGTTCGTACGATGAACGTGAGCACGGCAACGACCGTGTCGTCACTGACGACTGGTACCCCAACCGAGGATTGCAGACCGACGTCCAACGCCTCGTCCAGTCGCGGGAATTCGTCGCGCGATCCGTTCGAGAGATCGGCCGCCCACTCGAACTCCCCGGATGCCCACACGCGACCGGGAAGCCCCTCGCCACGGGCGAACGTGAACGATTCCGAAAATGCGGCGAACTCGGTCAGGTCGTCCGCGTAGTAGTCCGCCTCTGCGCGCCGGAGCACCCCGTCGTCGGTCGGAATCCACGCCTCGGCGTACTCCCAGTCGGTCATCTCGCAGACGTCTCGGAGTGCTGCCTGTAGCCCGGCTTCGAACGTCTCGGCTTCCGCGATGGACCGTGTCGCTTCGTATACCAGTTCGCGCTCGGTTTCCGCGCGCCTCCGCTCGGTCATGTCGCGGACGACTTTCACGTAGCCCTGCAGCTCGCCATCGATATCGTGAATCGCCGTCATAGTGACGGTCGCCCAGAACCACGATCCGTCCGCTTTGACACGCCAGCCGTCGTCTCGTATCGAACCGCGTTCGGCGGCCGCTGCCAGATTCTCCTCGGGAACGCCGGCGTCGCGGTCGTCTTCGGTGTAAAACACCGAAACGTGTTCACCGAGAATTTCGTCGGCCTCGTACCCCCCGATGCGCTCGCCGCCGGGATTCCAGGTCTGGACGCGCCCGTCCGGATCGAGCGTGAAGATCGCGTACCCCTCGACGGCCTGGACGATGGACTCGAATTCCCGCCGTTCTTTCCGGTGGCTCCGCTCCGATTGCTTTCGATCGGTGACGTCGTAGTAGAGTTCGACTCGGCCCCCTGCGTACGCCCCAGTCTCGATGGGCTTGCTTCGATGTTCGAGCCACCGGCCATCGCGGCCGTCCCCGGCGGTCACTCGACACTCGAACTGCTCGGTGTAGGTGTTGTCGTCGTAGGTCGCTAGCACCGTCTCCGCGAACGCCGTGGACTCCTCGACGGCGGCTGCGATCCGTTCGTCGACGAGCGTGCGCTTGTCACGGCCGACGGCGTGCTCTCGCTCGAGCCCGAAGTACCGTTCGATCGGTTCGTTGATCCAGACCACGTCGAAGTTCTCGTCGAGGACGAAGATGCCAGCCTCGACGTCGTTGAGGACGTCGTCTACGAGGGACTCCGCTGCGGCCGACCAGTCCGGAATCGCCGTCTCGGCCATCGCCGGGGGCCGCGCCGGGGACCGCCACCAGACGCGCGCGTTCGCGCCGACCTTCTTCGTTTCGAGCCGATCCCGCTCGACGAGTCGTTCCAGGCGGGCGTACGTGCTCCGTCTGCCGAGGTCGAGTTCCTCGGCAACCTCCGTCGTGGTCCGGGGTTCTCCCGATTCTTCGAAAAGGGTGAGCGTTTCTCGCAGGGCGTCCGTGAGTGCTCCCGAACTCATTGTCCCTGGTATCCGTTTCCGCCGTATGTACTTTCCGTCGATGGAGTGTCGTTCGGTCCGCGCTTCGGAGCGGATCAGCGTTATGAAAAATAAGATCTATTTATCCCGTGTTTCACGGACTGACCGCAGCTAGCGTCGGCAAAGGGGCTAATCAGTTCTAGACCACCCTTAGGAAAACGGGGCTCTTTCCATGTCGTATCGAAAGGCTGCGGTCGCCCTGGAATACCCCCAATGTCGTTCGATGAAAACGAAACCGAGGTGGAACGCGTGAGAGAACCGGAACCGACTACAAGCGAACGGCGAGAACCGCTCGCGGACGAGCGACACCAGCGAGTACTCGACGTCCTCTCGGAACGGACCTCCCCAGTCGATCGCTCGACCGTCGCAGCAGAGATCGTTGCTCGAGAAACGGATCGTGACGCCACCAGTGACGGAACGAGACGCCGCGTAGAAGCCGAACTTCACCACATCCACCTTCCGAAACTGGAAGAAACCGGCGTCGTTGAGTACGACCCCGGGTCGCAGCTGGTCTCACTCGCAGACGTGCCCTCCCAGTCCGCCGGTACCGAGTTGCGCGACGAGCGTGCAGGATCCGTCCGGGAGCCGTCCCTCGCCGCCGGTCTCCGCCGTAGCGTGTTAGAGTACTTCGACGAATCAGTCGCCGAGACGGCGACACTCGCCGACCTCGCCAGATACGCGGCGACGAGCCTGGACGAGTCCCACGATCGACCAGCCGACGAGCTCCGACTCCGTCTTCACCATATACACCTGCCAGAACTCGCGGACGACGGACTCATCGACTACGACTACCGGGCGACCAGCGTCCGATACAGGGGGCCATCTTCGTCGACCGATGCGAACCAACCATGATTCCGAGAGAGACGAGATGACTGGCTACGAGTCGGTCGACATCCTCCTCGTCGAGAACAGCCGCGGTGATAGCAGCCTCACTCGGGAACCGTTCGAAGGTGACTGTATAGAGAATCCGATCCACGTCGTCGAGGATGGCGACGAGGCGCTCGAGTTCTTGCATCAGCGCGGGGAGTTTGCCGATGCGCCCCGGCCAGCGGTCGTTCTGCTCGACCTCGATTCCTCCCGGAAGAACGGCGACGAGGTGCTCGCAGAAATCACGGGTGATCCCGTCGTTCGGACGATCCCAGTGATCGTGGTAACGAATTCGAAGCGCCACCAGGACGCGTTGAAATCGGACGGTCCGTGCGCGAACGCGTATCTCACGAAGCCGGTCGATCCCGTCGAGTTCATCGAAACGATCAGGACCTTCGAGGACCTCTGGTTTTCGATCGTCCGGATACCGGACGGCGAGCAATGAGTGTCGCAGCAGTCGACAGTACGAGCTGCAACCAGCGGCCAGTAGCAGCGATCGTCGACCACCAGAGACTCAACTCGATCGGGCTCTGACTGGACTCTCGTCTTGGTCACTGACAGCAGACAGCGTAAACGAAACCGCTGTACCCTCCCCTGGTTCGGAGTCGACCCAGATGTCGCCGCCGTGACGTTCGACGATCCGCTCACAGAGCGCGAGCCCGATTCCGGTACCAGCGCCATCGGCGCGGCCGTGCACTCGTTCGAACACTTCAAAAACGCGGTCGTGATAGTCGGGCTCGATCCCAATACCCTCGTCCTCGACTGAAACGATCCACCGCGACCCGTCCCGCGTCGCGGAGACGTGAACCGCCGGTGGCTCGTCCCCACTGTACTCGATCGCGTTCTCCAGGAGGTTCCGGAATACCTGCCGTAATTGGTTCTCGTCACCGTCGACGCGAGGGAGCGGATCGGCTGTAATCGTCGCGTCGTGGCCCTCGATCGTACCGTGGAGGTCCTTCTGAGCGTCTTCGAGAACGCGCTCCAGATCTACCGGCCCCAGCGGTTCCCCCTGCGTTTCCACGCGGGAGTACTCGAGCAGGCCGTCGATCATCGATCGCATCCGGTTCGCGCCGTCGATAGCGAATCCGAGGAACTCGCGTCCATCCTCGTCGAACTCGCTCGCATAGCGTCGTTCGATGAGTTGGAGATACGACGACACCATCCGTAGCGGCTCTTGCATGTCGTGCGACGCGGCGTACGCGAATTGCTCCAGCCGCTTGTTGGACTCCGCTAATTGCGCATTCGATCGCTCCAAATTGGCGACCAACTGTTCGAGTTCGTGCTGGTATTGATGCCGTTCGATCGCCTCTGCGACGATGTTAGCGACGCTCTGGACGAAACTGATGTCCTCCTCGGTGAAAGTACGAGGAGCAGTATCGTGAGTCCCCAAGATACCCCACGGCTCGTCGAACGGACCGATGATGGTACTGATACCGCTACGGACATCGTGACTCCGCAGTAACTCCGGACCACTGAATCGTGTTTCCGTCTCGAAGTCTTCGACGACGATCGGATGATTGTTCGATAGCGTGTATGCCGCCTGTGAATCGGATTCGTGCGCCGACACGGTCGCCTCGCCGGCGATACCCGGTTTCCACCCGACTCCCTGTCGGAGGAGCAGCTCTTCCCGTTCCGCATCGAGGTCGAGTACTTTGCAGTAGTCGGTGTCGAGGACATCCGCCACCTGCCGGGCTGCGTCGTACATGAGTTCGTCGAGCTCGTCGGTTTCGAGCGCGAGTTGTCCGAGGTCGGCCACGGTCCGTTGCTGGCGAGCCTGCTTTGCGAGGTCCCGTTCACGGACCTTCCGGTCCGTGATGTCTTGAGACATCACTAACATGGCGTACACGTCGTCAGCGTCGCCGGTCAACGGATGCGTCCGGAATTCGAATATCCGATCCTGTACCGCTACGTCGAACACGGTCGATTCACCATCGAGCGTCGCACGGTAGTGCGGCTCGACTGCGTCCAAGAGTTCCTGCGAGTACGTATCCTGTATTCGCTCGCCCCGAAGCTCGCCGGCCGTGAAGTCGAATTGCTCGAACCCCTGACCGGCGACCAGCGTATGCCGTAACTCGTCGTCCAGAAGCGCGACAGCTCCGTTCGGCAGGTTTTCCGTGAGGATCCGGTACCGTCGCTCGGTGTTTTCGAGCCGATCGACGGTCGCTTCTAACTCCTCCTGGGTCTGCTGCAGTTCTCGGTTCCGGCGTTCGAGTTGCCGCGCGTGCGTCTTTGCTCGCCCGTCGTACATCCCCACGGCAAAGCCTGCAAGACTCCCCAGGGCGGTCAGGATCGGCGGCGCCGTCGCTGGGCTGGAAATCCCGCCATCGGGCTGGACGTGATAGAGGAGGAGGATACCGACCATGGCGGCAAACCCGGCGAGACACCACGCGGCGATGTCCGGGAAGAACTCGGGGTGAATATCGGCTTTCGACAGCCACCGCGACCCAGATGCGAGAACAAAACCGGGGGCGGCGATTAGCAGTGTGACGATGAGAACGTTACCGATCGGCGTTCCGGACGTAAACCGGACGACCGCTCGGACGGCGGCGAAGGCGATGTAGAGCACCCCCAGACCGCCGGTGAAGCGTCTCGGACCGATAGTCGCGAACGCGCGTTTCCCGGAACCCATCACCCGTGTAAGAGTGAGGACGGTAATGGGTGTTTTGTTTCAATTTCTTACAGGTTTCGTCTCGAGCACGGGGCGTTTACGCGTCGAATCTGGGCGTTTGGACGTGCGTTCTCGATAGGTTTGACCGGCCGAGCGCGGGAGTCGGAGGTACGGCCGTCGACGTCGGGGAATCGCATTCCGTCCACTGTCCGGGAAATCCCGCTGGCGCCCCGAACGACGACGCACGCGACTCGAGTTAGCAGCGTGATATACAGCGTGACAGTAATATACCGCGTGAACAGTCCAGTAACGATCTCTTGGATGGTCGGGAGGCACGGGCGGGAAGCCCGAATGGACGTGTACAGCCACATCGGGAGGTCGGGTGGGAGAAGCAGTAGTGTAAGTGGGAGAAACAGTAGTCCATGTATTTACTGGACCGACTGGATTGGTCGCATGCCCTACGAGGCAACGCACTGCCGATTCCCGACCTCGTAGGAGACGGTTCAGAGAACCATGTCACACCAACAGCCACCGCAACAGCAAGTGGGACAGCCAACGCAACAGCAAGTCGGGCAGCAGCAGCCTCAGCAACAGACTGGACAGCAGCCTCAGCAACAGACTGAACAGCAGCCCCAGTCGTTCGACCAGGCCGTCCCGCAGCAGGTCTCGCAGGCCATCTACAAGCTCGAGCAGCTCGAATCGGACGCCGAGTGGGCACATGGACAGGCGATGAACGCCGGCGACCGGTTCACCGCCGGGAAGCTGGCTGACATCTCCCAGATCATCCACCTCCAGAAGACCCTCCTGCTGCGGCAATCCGACTTGGCGCAGACGTTCGGCCAGTGCACCCAACAAGCGATCCAGCAGAGCACCCAGCAACTCCAGCAGTCGCGGGTTCCGGGTGTCCAGCAGGTGATCCAACAGGCTCAGCAGATTTCCCAGACGATCACCCAGGCGAGCCAGCAGGTCGCACAGCAGGGCCAATCACAGCAGATGAGGGGCCAAACGCCGTCGCCACGAGGCGGTGGCCAGTCCTTCTACTAACTGGGTCCCGAACCGACGTCGCTTTTTTAGGTACTCGACGGGCCAGCGTCGCGTATTCGAGACGTGCAAGGAGAGAGTTCCGGAACTACCCGTTTAGCTTGCCGAAGGACATTTTGAGCGGAGACGACGACAGATGGCAGCGGCGGTGCAGAACTGCTCTCACGCTACTGCATACAGAGCGCAAATGTAGTACCAGATTCGACGCGATTTGCGAAGTTGGTGATCACTCTACAGTTGGTTTCGTAGCGATAGCTACTGTTTCGCTATCGTACGTAGGCGTCCCTCTTGGGCCTCCTCGGGGGCGTACAACTCCGAGGATCGATCCCTCCAGTCATCGGAATCGGATTTGAGGATCGAGAACGAATAGTGTGCAGGCCACCCCGGGGGAGCCCGCTCAGTTGACGGAGCACGAGATCGGTCTCGTCGCCCGCAGCAACGAGTTCGTCGTCCCCGTGCTCACGGATGGGAAGTCCCACCGACTCCTCGTAGAACGCCCGCGCTGGCTCGAACGATTTGACTCGTGTGCCAACTAAGAGAGCCCTGTGAGCAGGGACCAGGATACTCAAGAGAGGAAGGAAGAATCGTCGGCGATCGATCCGGACGATTCGACGGTTGGACGAACATTCGATTGATGGACGCGAAACGATAGATAAGGCCGTAGGCTACCTGCACCTGTCCTATGAGATCCCCACTCCCAACGAACAGACTCGTTTCGCTCACGCTCGCTGGCGCGGTGTTGACCGGTATCGTTGCACTTGCGCTTGCAGCCCCTGGGATCGGGTTCGGCGTCGATTCGCTGACCGATGACGAGAACCCAGCGGTCGCGAGCGATGCACCGACGCCAAACGAGGATTTTACTCCGGCAGTCCAAAGCGGAGGTGAATACGAGGACGACGAATATGAAGAACACGAGGAATACGAGGACGAATACGAGGAACACGAAGAGGAGGACGACTAGTGATGAGCTTGGCGAACACCCTCACTGCCGCCCGCATGCGACTCGGTGACACTAGTCTGGAGTTTCGATGCTGTGATACCGACTTCGTGGTTCGGATGACGGGGTATCACGCCGACGACGCAGCTGAGCGCGCCCGGAAGACCGCGCTGTCGCTCGAGGCCGAACTCAACGCGTTCGATCCGGAAAGCACAGTCGCGTGTCTCAACCGAACCGGACGCGTCGAGAACGAACACGTTGCTCGCCTAGTTCGGCGCGGCCTCGAGTACAGTGAGCGCACCGGCGGCGTCTTCGACATCCGGCAAGGAGCGGTCGAACACGACCTGAAAGCGTACCTCCGTGGCGACCGGAAATCGATTTCACCGGCGTTCGAAACCGGGTCAGTGCGTGTCGACGGCGACTGCGTTGTCACCGAGACGGAACTCGACCTGAACGGCCTCGCGAAGGGGTATATCGTCGACCGTGCGACCGCCGCCGCGGCGGGGCCGGGCCGCCGCGGCTTCGTCAGCGGCGGTGGCGATATGTCGCCGCCGACCGGGCCGATCGCCGTCGAAAGCCCCTACGGGGATTTGCGTCCGCTCAAAGTTCTCGAGACTGACTGGAACGTTGCCACCTCCGGGGGCTATCGCCGGGAGCGCGACGGCGTCGACCACGTCTACGATCCGACGACGGAGCGACTCGGCGCGCGCCACGAGTCGGTCACCGTAGTCGCACAGCGCGACTGCATGGAGGCCGACGCGCTCGCGACGACGCTCGCCGCACTGCCGCTCTCGGACGCGCTCGAGCGCGCAGCGGCGTGGCCGGGCCTCGAAGCGTTCGTGGTTCACGACGGCGTCTTTCGGACGACGGAGGGATTCGATGCACACGTCACATAGCGGGACGATCACGGTCGTCGCGGTCGTGCTACTCGTCGCCACGGTTCCGGTACTGTGGGGAATCGCTGACGTTCGCGAGACGCAGGCGGTCGACCGCGAGCAGGCGGACCTCGTCGACTCGACGGTACCGACGAGACAGGCACCGAACGATTACGACGGCGACGGGATTCGGGACAACGCGGACCAGTGCCCGACGCGACCGGAGACGACGAACGGCTTTCAGGACGGCGACGGCTGTCCGGACGTCGTCGAGACGACAGGGGCCTCGTGATGGAGATTATTTGGTACCTCGACCGTAGCGCGGCACTCGTCGCCTATCCCGCGCTGTATCTTGCGGTCCTGACGGGGATTCTCTATACTGCCCGGTCGTTCGGCCCGCTCTCCCGACTCGCCCGCAAAATCCACATCGAAGTGTCGGTGTTCGCGATGCTCGTGACGCTCCTTCACGGCGTCCTCGGCATCCTCGACACCTGGTTCATCGTCACCGGATCAGCACCCCAGCCTGCGTACTCGACGACGTACCTGCTCGCCGGCGTCGTGGTCGGCGTCGGAGCGCTGCAGGTGCTCGTCGTCGCGGTGCTTGGCTTTCTCGATACAGAGCGGTTCGACCGTCCCTGGGGTCCGCGAGTCGTCCACGCGTTCGCCTACGGCGGCTTCGTGTTCGCGACGATTCATGCCGCTGCCATCGGAACCGACGTCGCGGGGCTGATCCGTCCGATCTTCGGTCCGGCACTCGTTTTCCTCGCCTACGTCCTGCTATTGCGCCTGCTGGCTGCAAGTGGACGGCTGTCGACGCCCGCGACGACGAGGCAGTAGCTAGTAGCTGTCCCACAGGTCGAACAGCCGGTCGACGACTCGATCGGTGAACGTCCGTCGGTGGATCGTGTAGAGATACTGCACGCGCTCTGGATCGCGTAGCTCGTAGTCGACGCTGCGACCCTGCCGCTCCTTGGTCACGAGATCCGCGTCCTCGAGTTTCGAGAGGTGCCACGACACCGTCGATGGCGACCGCCCGAGGCGATCGCTCAGATCCGCAGTCGACAGCGCCCCTTCGACGGCGAGGTGGGCGACGATCCGGCGGGCGTACTCGCGTCGCAGCGCATTCATTACGGCCTGATCAACCGCGTCGAACTCCTCCGCCGGGTAGTACCGCGTGTACTTCCCATCATCCGACCTCTCGAGCGATCCCTGGGCTTCTAGCTGGCGGAGGTGGTACTGCAGCGTTCCCTGCGCATACTCGAGGTCCGCGAGGAGGGCCCGAAAGTGGCTTCCGGGATTGTCGCGGACATGCTGGTAGATCGTCCGCCGCGATTCCAGTTCCAGTGGCGGGTCCGCGTCGGGGTCGGAGTCCGTCATAGTCAGTCCCGAGTCAACGCGATAAAGAACGCGAGCAGTCCTACAAGGATGAGTGCCGCCGCGCTGTGCTCGAGCAACTCAACGGTCTGCACGGGGAGATACGGGAAGAGGTAGTACTCGAGGAAGACGACGAACCCATAGATCGAGAACATGAGATAGCCGACGGCGACGACGGCCATGCGACGGTCGCGTTCCCGTCGCCACGCCACCGCGCTAAGCAATGCTAACGCCGCGCCGAGGAGGAAGATTCCGAAACTGATGGTCTGTTCGAGTTGCTGGGCGAGCGTCAGTGCAACGGCCATCGTGACGAAACCCGGAACGAGCCCTGCCATTCGGTACGACTCGACAGTGGTGTCGGGAAAGAAAAAGGATTGTCGTCCAAGCGTCGAATTGGGCGGTCGAACCGGTCTCGGCGTCGGATTGGCGGGCTGGTCGTCGCTGCGGCCGCCGCTCTATGACGGATTTTATTGGAATCCGACTCTGCTGGAGACCGATCGTCCTCCTCAAGAGCGGGAGGACGCATCTGATCGTGGACATCCGGAAACAGGTGCTCGAAGAACGGACCATGTGTTCGGCCAACAGCCCGCGCTGGCTCGAGCGCGTCGGTGATCATCACCGCATCGGTTTCGCGAATGTCGATCCCGATTATGACCTCCCATGGGATCGTTTTCCCCGCAAGGAACGCTCGATTTTACCGTTGTTTCGTTTCCGGGTGGGCGAAACAAACAATGCTGATCTGCTGCATAGATTCGCTGTATGCAGCACACCGCCCTCGACAGGTGGCGGACCGATCCTCGATCGGTTCGTGCCGTCGTTCGTCCGCAACGCTCGCGGTTCGACCGCGGGTGTCAAGCGCTGCTACCGGGTAGCTCGAGCGGGACCACACGCCGAACACCGTTGTGCGCGGTCCAGTGGTCGTCTCTCACGAGCGGGCGGTCGTTGAACCACCCCATCTACTTCCACCGGCGAGAAGGGGAACGCAGAGGACATTCACAGCTAGTTCTGCGTGCGACTGCCGACAAAATGTGAAGAGCCTAGGCCGGGATTTGAACCCGGGCTCTCGTCCACCGGGCGTTTCACGCCCTGTGTACCCGGAAGACCCGTTTACGCAGGCTGTACCCAGACAGCCTATGAGCCTGAAACCGACGCCGCCGCACGAAGCCAAGAACCGATTCCTCAACGACAAGAAGCCGGGCGTCACCCGGAAGACGCTCAAGAACTACCGGACGTCCCTGCGCCAGTTCTGTGACTGGCTGGACGACCAGCAACTCACGAATCTGAACGACCTCGACAGCGAACTCATCCAGCGGTACAAGGAGTTCCGGCTGTCCAAGGTCAAGGTCATCACCGCTCGGCAGGATATGATGACCATCAAGCAGTTCATCGAGTTCTGCGAACACATCGCGGCAGTCCCGCGCGGGATGGCCAATATGGTTCGGATACCCTCAGTCAGCGAGAACGACGAAATCTGTGACGACCTCGTCACGCGGGACGAAGCCACCGAGATGCTGGACTTCCTCGAAAAGTACGAATACGCCAGTAACCGGCACGTCACTCTACTACTCCTCTGGAAGACCGGGATGCGTCTTAGCGGTCTCCGGGCGCTCGACCTCGGGGACTTTGACGAAGGCCGTCCGGCGCTGGAACTCCGCCATCGACCTACGGAAGGAACGCCGCTCAAGAACAAGGAGCGGAGCGAGCGGGACGTGCTGATAACCCCAGAGGTGGCCGACGTCGTCTGCGACTACATAGGTATGAACCGGAAGGACGTCACCGACGACCACGGCAGAGAGCCGCTACTGACGTCCAAGAGCGGGCACATCGTGGAGACGACTATTCAGCGGTACGTCTACACGGCGACCCGTCCCTGCTACTACAACGGCGGGAACTGCCCGTTTGACAGGGAACCTGAGAACTGCGAGGCTATGTCGTGGAATACCTCTTGCAAGTGTCCCGGCTCGGTCAGCCCGCACGCCCTTCGTCGGGGCTACGTCACGGCGGCGCGGAACGCGGGACAGCCCAAGGACGTGACTGGGGAGCGAGTCAATATGAGCGGGAAAGTGCTTGACAAGCACTATGATAAGGGGTCAAGCGCGGAGAAAGCCGAGAGACGGCGGGACTACGTCAAGGACATTTAGGCCGGTCTCCCGCTTTTCGATGGTAAGTATAGACCAGCAAATTACCACTGTTGACTCGGTAGCCAGCTGGAACCTATTCTGATTCAAATCAAGTGTCAACTTTCGATGTTTTTCTTCATCTGTTTCTTCACAATAGGGAACTTGTCATTGAGTTCCTGAAATATGTCTTCCTCCCCGATATATGGTTCCGATTTGTCAATGAAGTATTCCATCTTTTTGAGTTGGTTCTTTTGTAGCTCTTCTGAGTCTCCCAAGCTGTAGTAATCACTGTTATCTAAAATATCCGCAGCTTTAACGACTACCGCACTTCTTCCCAGTTCAAAGCATCTTTTATAGATATCGTAGCACCGTTCGAGATAGTCGTCGATATTGTCGTCGAAGCTAGTGGCTTCCACGATTTCTGCAACGTCCGTCCCGAACTTCGAACGAATCTCCTCGGAAGTCACATCTGTATCCTCTAATAGGTCGTGGAGAAGGCCAGAGATAACAATGCGCTTTTCATACTCCCTGTCGTAAAGATTCATTCCCACCCTTGTACTGTGGAGAATCACCGGCTTCGGGTTATCTCCCGAAGATTCGAACGAATGCACCAGATATCGAATAGCTCGTTCGATTTCTTCATCTTCTTCTAGACCTCTCATCTCTATAACTAGAGAGCGGATACGCTATTAAGTTACTTTTGACGCGAACTGCCTGAGATGCCTTTGCTGACTGACCCAACGACTACGCGCTCACTCTTTGACCTTGTGAGGTTCGCACACCTACTGAGCGGCTGTTTTACTCTGAATCCGCTGGTGAGAACCCGCCCCGATGTGGTGAGTGGCTTCAATAAGTACAGGTGGGCTACTATCATCTGGCTCGCCCCGTCCCTCTCCGCAATCCTTCATAAGCAAAGGATTGCGGCGTATCGGTGGGAACACAGTTTGAAGACAAATTGGTTACTTGTCCTCCTATGGGCAGTTCGGATAGCGAATTGAAAGAGCGGATTAGAAAGTGTGTGGAAGATTTTGTTGGAACCGTTCGTGAGGAGCAGGATTTCGTTCCTAAACTTCGAATTGCCGCAGGAGATCGGATGGACAGAAAAGAGAAGATCATCGACGAGCCTTCTCGGATTATCACGTTCTACTCCTCACGCCAGCAGGAGTTTTTCAAAGAGACCGCAGAGTGGATGCACGAGACTGAGAACGGATTTGGTCTTGATGAACCTGCTGACCCCGACGACGAAGAAGTCGTATATCTCGGGGCACCGGAAGACTATGAGCCCCCTGAGGAGCCTAACCTGTTCTCCTACGTTAACGCGCTTTTCAACTTCGCTGGCACAGTGATGGATTATTCAGGAGGCTACGTAGTCACGGAGGACGGGTTCAATCGGGCATACGAGGAACATTGGCTTCCGAAGTACGACACCGGGCTGGATACATTCGAAATCATAATTCCACTTCACCTTTTCAATATCCCCGGGGACGACGAGTCAGTTATTGAGTTATCTTCGGAATTTGAACTCCGTCGAAGACGGCACAATTACTATCGGGTCGAGTCGCTTCATATCTGCCCTATCACTGATTCGGAAAGGCGGGGAATCCATACATCCTCAGCAGGTGGAGGGGAGCAGTTCAATCTAAACCCCGTTGACGCCTGTGAGTACAAAATCCATGCAGAGGTAGCAGCACGAGAACCTGAAGGAACTCTCTATGACCCCGGTGAAGAAGTTGGAGAGCGATTAGCGACAGCACTTCGGCTCTTTGACCCTGACCCAGAAACAGGAGATCTGGTCGTTGGCACTACCTTCCGGCGAGAGCCCAACTGGCTAGAATTCAGAGAGGGTATTCCGGATTTCACGGTGATCGGAGACGCGCACAAAGACCGAACACAACGGCAAGAAGCATACCTGCTGTATCCAGATTCGGTTGAAGAGTTTACTGAGTTTTGGGAGCGTCACTGCCAACGGATTCGTCTTGACAAGGACGGTCAGTTCACCCGTTCAATTCAGCGGTTCAACGAAATCTGGTCGAAACGGTTCTACGAAGATCAACTCCTTGACTGTCTCATCGGGCTGGAAGGGCTCCTTCTCCAAGGAGTCGGGCCAGGGAGTTCGATTACCCTTCGACTCAAATTGCGTGGTGGTCAGATATTGCACGATAGGTTACCGTACGAAAGAGAGTACATCCAGAAGTTCCTACAGGACATCTACTCGCTGAGGGGGGACATTGTTCACGAGAATCAGTATCTCGCAGATGTGTTAGACCAAAACAGTCGGCTGAAGGTGTTAGATCAGGAGTTTGACCATCCGAAAGACGTAGTGGCTGAAGCGCGCCGATTCATGGGCGCATCCGTCGTCGCATACATGGATTTAGCCGAAAGAACTGGGTTGAGTATCGACAAGATTGGCGAGAGGATGGACGAAGCGGCTCTCGATGTAGACTCGGCAGAGTTGTTCGATTAGTCGGAGATCGCCACGTACAGCAGGAACAGGCGACTCAACGGCGGTTATTACACTAATCCGGCCACGAGCAGAACAAGTACGTAACCCCGTTCGAGAAAATGGGCCATTTTGCCGGGCGCGAAAGGAGCCTTATCCGAGCCAATAGACTGTCGCCCCTTCACCGTCGGGCCCGGGACAAACTGTCTCGCCCAAGGAATAGTGAGGAAGGCCGACAGTGTCTTCAGGAGAGTTGAGAGTATCTCGTCTGACCGTGAAATCGTTTCCTTCATCATCATCCTCGTCGGGCTTTTTCAGATACGTCACGGTCACGATCTCGCCGGTATCGTCGGCAGGGAAAATCGAGATACCGGTAGAGTAGTATGGGAGAGTAAATTGCTCCCCGACACGAGCCGTCTCACTTCGCCAATTGTAGTCCTCAGGAACGATTTGGATGGTCATTCGAGGATGAGTCAGCAACGAGAGTATTAATCTGTCTCGCCTTGTCGACTCTGAAACGGCGGGAAGCCCTGACTTTAACCGGGCCTCCGAGTCGGCGGGCGCGTTCTTGCAGGATTTGAACACCCAATCGGGAGAGTTTCGGATTGAAGGAGCGCGTTCTCGCAGGTTTGGGCGTTATATGAGGAGAAGTTCCGGGGACTCTCACCGACTTCCCCTTGTCCTCACCAAGAGGAATGGTCAAACCCATATATACCCCCCTCCCCGATGCCTACTTCATCGTGGAAGGGGTCTTCGCCGATCGAGAGTATTGACTTCGGCTCGCGCTCGGCTTCCTCCGCAAAGTTGGGGATTCCGTTTCGGAGATGGTGTTGTACCTTGCCATATCGGCTTACGATGTCGCTCGGGTCACAGACGAACATCCGACCATAGCGGTCGGCCAGTGGAACGCCGTTTTCATCGTGCTTCTGTGGATGGAAAGGCCGGCCTGCTTTGACAGCCACGTACAAGCAGACGGCCACAGCAGTCACGTCCTTACGTTCCCCCTTGATTCGGTCTGGATGGACGTAGAAGTACGCAGACTTGGCACAGGACGCCTGTGCGGACGTGAGCCCGATTTGGAACGCGACGTTCCCGATGAGATCGACATTATCTGCGCGGGTGAAGTAGGGCTTGTTCGTCCGCTTGCCGTTTCGGATACCCCGATGAAGTTGCTCCAGATAGGTGAGTTGTGCTTTCTTGTTCGAGAAGCGGAACGCATCGGGATCCATCCACGTCTCATCGCCGTTCCAATACTCATCAACCCCCTTCTCCCACGGGTAGAACTTGGTCGCATAGTTCGTGTCGCAGTGGTGCAGATCGCTATACGTATGACTGGTGTCTGTTTCGCTCATAGGTAGTCACGGGGAGAACGAGCCCTCTCGTCCGCATCCCCCATCACGACTTAGTCGGAGTATATATCTGTATCGCCGGTTCCGACGAAACCACACTACGGCGGCGTCATAGGAAATGGGAGAGCCTACATTTCTGCCACTCTGGAAGGCCCTTACGAAGTTCTACAAACCGCCCCCATAGGGGATACCCGAGAGTTATCGACCTCCCGGGATGGACGGGCACGTTCCCGCCGCATTCGACTCGCCGCGCTCGGCGTCCTTTCGTAGAATCGCCGCACACGGTCGCCGGACTGTGCTCACGGGTGTCCTTTACGAGTACTGTTTGCCGGTGAAACTCGCCGAGAAACGGGTAGCCTTTCCTGCTCTAATCGGCGATAGTGTTAAGGTAGAAGGGCGCTGTCTGCGAATTACAGTCTGCGCCGCAGGCGCAAGCCTAGGCCGGGATTTGAACCCGGGCTCTCGTCCTTACCAAGGACGCGCTTTACCGCTAAGCTACCCAGGCGCGTACTTCTTCGTTGACCGGAGTCGTCTTTATGGGTTTCGATTCGATCGGGCCGTGAGCCGGGTTATCGTAGTCCCCTCCCACGGTCGCGATCGCCGGCTCAGGGGTCCGTCGCCGACGTCGCTCGATCGGTCGTGTGATCCTCGAGCGACCGGTCTCGAGCGCTCGGCTCGAGCCCTGTGAGACAGTCCTCGACCGGGGGAAAGGAGGTCCCGACGGCGTCGGCGAGGTCCTCGGCGACGGCCAGCAGCCGCGGCGAGGGCGTCTCGCCGACGGCGACGGCCCCGGTGCGGACGGCGAGTTCGAGCACGTCGCGCTCGAGGTTGGCGTCGATCGCGGCGGGGTCGGTGCCGCCCTCGACGGCGAGGTCGGTGCGGCGGGTCTGGTCGCGACCGAACGACTGGACGGTTCGGACGGCCTTGCCGGCGGCGTCGGTGCGGGCCAGCAGGTAGAAGCCGCGGGCGACGAGGATGTCGGCCGCGAGGATGGCGAAGTCGCCGTCGCCGGCGTCCCCGTCGGCCGCCGTCCACGGCTCGTCGTGAGCGAGCGAGCGGGTCAGTCGCAGTCCCTCGTAGATGAGCTGGACGCCGGCCGCGTGGGTGACGATACCGTCGGGTTCGCCGTCGCTCCCGCGGTTGCGGCCGTCCCCTCGCGATCGATCGGCGTCGGCCTCGGTGAACCCCTGCTCGGACTCCCCGCCGAAGACGCGTCCCTCGGACGCCATCGCCGCGGCGCTCTCGAGGGTGAGCGCGCCGGGGAGCATCGATGCGCGATCGAGAGTTCCCTCGATGTAGTCGTGTAGCTGTGGTGGTTCGACGTCCGCGACGGCCTCGGCGGCGGCACGCCGACAGCTGTCGGCCTTCTCCATTAGCGGGGGGTTACGACGGGGGAGGCAAAGACCTTTGGAAACGCCCGATCGACTGCGGCTATGATCGATGTTGACGTGAACGGCCCGATACGCACCGTAACGATCGACCGGCCCGAGGCGCGCAACGCGCTCACCGTCGACGGCCTCGAGACGCTCGAGGCGGCGATCGAGGACGCCGACGAGCCGGTGATCTATCTCCGCGGACGCGGGCCGGCGTTCTCCGCCGGAGCGGATCTCAACGAGGTCGCGGCCCTCGAGGGGAACCGCGACCGCGCGGCCGAGTTCGCACGGCTGGGCCAGCGCGTGGCTCGAACGATCGAGGACTCGCCCGCGGTCGTCGTGGCGGGCATCGACGGCCCCGCGCGCGGCGGCGGCCTCGAGCTGGCGCTGGCCTGCGACGTGCGGGTCGGGACGCCGGACTCGACCTACGGCGAGCCGGGGGTTAGCTTCGGCCTGTTCGGTGCCTGGGGCGGCACCGTCCGGCTGCCGCGCGTGGTTGGCGAGGGCGACGCCCTCGAGTTCGCGCTCTCGGGGCGACCGATCGACGCCGAGGAGGCGCTGCGGATGGGGCTCGTGTCGCGTATCGAGGACGACCCGCGGACCGTCGCCGTGGCGATCGCCGATAACGCGGCCGACGCGCTGGCCGCCCTGAAACGCCGGATCCGGGACGACGGCGAGCGAGCGACGCAGGAGCGCCGCGAGGCTGCGGCCTTCGCCGATCTCGTCGCCGCCCACGCCACCGACGTCGACGCGCTGCTCGAGTAGGACCGTCGCTCGGACGACGGGGGCGACGAACGATCGGGCGCTCCAGACCCGTCACCGGCGAGCAAGAGCGCGAGTTCTTCGAGAAGCAGGTCCGTGTGGACGACAGCGTCGACCTCCTGATCGTCACCGATTCGACGCCCGTCGGGACGATCGGCCTCTTCGAGTTCGACTGGGAGGCACGGACGGCCGAGATCGGGTACTGGATCGCACCCGAGCATCACGAACGGGGCTACGGCTCCGAAGCGGCGGCGCGCGTCGTCCGGTACGCCTCCGACCAGCTCGGGCGCTACCGGACTTCCGCCCGCGTATTCGAGCGCAACGAGCCGTCGAAGCGACTCCTCGAGTCGCTGGGATTCAGTCGAGAGGGCGTTCATCGTGACGCCGAATACATCGACGGGAGCATCGGGACGTCCACTGGTACGGACTCCTCGAGGACGAGTGGCGCGAGGGGTGAGCCGGGGCGAGGTCATCGGGCGGGAAGCGTAAACGAGAACGTCGCGCCTTCGCCGGGTTCGGAGTCGACCCAGATCTCGCCGCCGTGGCGTTCCACGATCCGCTCACAGAGCGCGAGGCCGATGCCCGTTCCCGCGTACTCCTCGCGGCTGTGGAGGCGGTCGAAGACCGTGAACACCCGATCCTGGTCCTCCGGATCGATGCCGATTCCCTCGTCCGTGACCGAGAGCACCCACTCGCCGTTTCGCCGCTCGGCACCGACGCGAATCCGCGGCGGATCGTCGCCGCTGTAGGTGATCGCGTTACTGAGGAGGTTCTGGAGGACCTGCCGCAACTGGCTGGGGTCGCCCGCCACGCGGGGGAGTTCCGCCGTCGTGATATCGGCGTCGGTCTCCTCGATACGGAGCCGCAGGTCCGCGAGGACGTCCTCGAGAACGGCGTCCAGATCCACGGGTTCGAACGGGTCGCCCCGGGTTTCGATCCGCGAGTACTCGAGGAGGCCGTCGATCATCTCGCGCATGCGTTCCGCGCCGTCGACGGCGTACGCGAGGAACTCCTCGCCGTCCTCGTCGAAGGCGTCGCCGTACCGCTGCTCGAGCAGTTGGAGGTAGCTGGTGACCATCCGCAGGGGCTCTTGCAGGTCGTGGGAGGCGGCGTACGCGAACTGCTCGAGTCGCTCGTTGGACGCCTCGAGCTTGCGCTGGTACTCCCGGCGCTCCGTGACGTCCTGAACGACGACCATGCCGGCGAAGATCTCGTCGTCGGCGTTCCTGACCGGCAGGGTATGGGCGTACAGGTGACGCCCGTAAAATTCGATCTCGAAGGCGTTCGTCTCGCCCTCGAGGGCCGCGTCGAAGTACGGCTCGATCTCGTCGAGGACGCTCTCCGGGTAGATATCGGACACGCTGTTCCCGACGCGGTCGTCCGTGGCGATACCGACCTCGTCGTAGAGTTGGCCGCCGACGGCCGTGTACGCCAGGGTCTCGTCGAACAGCCCCACGGCACCCTCGGGGAAGTTCTCGACGAGCGTTCGGTACCGGCGCTCGGACTCCTCGAGTCGGCGCTCGCGGTCCTTGCGCTCGCTGATATCCCGAACGACGCCGACCCGATGCCACGCGCTGTCGTCCGTGGGCAATATCTCGAAGGTCGCCTCGACCGGGAGCGTCTCGCCACCGGCCGTCTGCAGGTCGGCCTCTATCGTCGGCCACTCGATCGGTCCCGCCGCCGTGGCGGCCTCGAGTTCCGCGATGCGCTCGAGCACCGCGTCGTCGACGACCGCGCCGGCATCGGTCCCGACGAGGTCCGACGGCGCGGCGCCGAGCATCGAGGCGTAGGTCTCGTTGACCATCGTGAACCGTCCGTCCTCGCTGACGACGTAGACGCCGTCGTTGACCACCTCGACGATGGTCTCGTAGCGCTCGAGGTGCTTCTTTCGCTCGACCCGCTCGGTCACGTCCTGGGCGAAGCTCAGCCCGGCGAATATCTCGCCGTCCTCGTCGCGGAGCGGCGTCGCCCACACGCGCCAGATCCGGCCGTCGAACGCCGTCTCGACGCTGTCGGTTTCGCCGTCCTCGACGGCCGCCCGGAACAGCGGCTCGAGGTCGTCGGCCGTGTGGTCGGGGAAAATATCCGGCATTCGATCCTCCTCGAGTCGATCGGCCGACGGGAGCGTCTCGCCGAGTTCCGCGCCTTCGGCGAGCGTGTACGTCAGGTCGCGGTCGAACACGCCGACGGCACCGTTCGGGAAGCGCTGGGCCAGCGTCCGGTACCGGCGCTCGGACTCCTCGAGTCGGCGCTCGCGCTCGAGACGGTCGGTGATGTCGCGGCCGATGCCTGCCAGTACCGTGTTTCCTCGGGGATCCTCGAGTCTGGAGGCGGTGAACTCGAAGGGGACGGCGGTCCCGTCTTTCGTTCGCAGCGCAAGTTCGACGGTGGCAGTCCCCGTCTCGAACCCCTCGCGAATCGCGTCGCTGACCGCTCGTTCGTCGTCGCCGTCGAAGAGGGCCAGCGGTTCCATCGACGCGATCTCCGCGTCCGTATACCCGCTGACCTCGACCAGACGCTGATTCCATCGCTGGAGCGATCCCTCCCGGTCAGCGACGTAGAAGACGTCGTCGATGGTGTCGAGAATCGCGTCCGTGTACTCCCTGTACTGCTCGAGGTCGGATTCGAGCCGCTTGCGCTCGGTGATGTCGGCGATGATGCCCTCGACGGCGACGAGGTCGCCGTCGTCGTCGAAGACGCCGCGGCCGTAATCTCTGACCCACCGGATTTCGCCGTCGGCGGTCTCGATGCGATAGGTCTCCGAGAACGTCGCTTCCGCCCTCGTTTCGCGCTGGACCGTCTCCCACACCATCTCGCGATCCGCCTGGACCATCACGTCGCTCCCCCACTCGATATCGCCGCTCTCGAGCGTGTCGGGATCGTACCCGGTCAGCGCGTCGCAGGCATCGCTGACGAACTCCATGGGCCACCCGCGCTCGTTCCGACAGCGATAGACCATTCCCGGAACGTTGTCCATGAGCGTCGCGAGCTCGGGCTCGTGGTCCGTGGGCACGGTGCCGTCGCGGGCCGAGACGACGACGGAGACGACGGCTCCCTCGTCGTTCGTCACGGGTCTGCAGACGCCCTCGAACGCCGCCCGCTCGTCGCCCGATCGGCCGAGGCCCACCTCGAAGTCGACGTTCTCACCGGTTGCGGCTCGTTCGATCCACTGCCTTCCCACGGACCGGATCCCGTCGTCTGTCCCCATCCAGGGGAGCGCCCAGAACGGCTCGCCAGTCACCGCCTCGCGATCGGCGTCGACGTACTCCATCGCCGTCTCGTTGACGTCGACGACCGTCCCGTCCGGCTCGAGCAGCCCGACGAGGACGTTCGGGTCCTCGAAGATCGCGTCGAAGCGACGCTCCCGGCGCGTTCTGTCCCGTTCGTTCTCGATGGCCGACTCGAGGACGGTCACGACGCGCCGGAGAAAGTCGCCATCCACATCGGAGAACGCCCGCCGCTCCGCGGCGTACACTCCGAGCACGCCCCACGGATCGTCGGCCGGACCAACGCGGACGCTGAGACTGCTTCTGACGTCGCGATCGGGGAGAAATTCGGGAGCGGCGAACCCCTCGTCGGTGTCCAGATCGTCGACGACGACCGGCTCCGCCGTCCGAAGCGTCCGTCCCGTCTGCGAATCCGGGTGGATCTCGATCGTCGTCCGCTCGCCGTCCCGTTCCCAGCCGACACACTGCCGGAGAACCGCGTTCTCTCCGTCCGGCAGCGACTCGAGAAGCACACAGTAGTCAGTCGCTAGCGTCTCGGTGACTGCGGCCGCCGCGTCACGTCGAAACTGGTCGAGATCGTCCGTTTCCAACGCTCGCTGGCTGAGGTCGGTGACGATCTCCTGGCGCTCGAGACGCGCGAGGAGGTTCGCGTCGGGAGGCGAAGACGCACCCATTCTACACAGATACACAGACTCGGATAATAAAATATCTCGGTCCGGCCGGCTCGAGAACGCGGCCGCTCGCCGCCCGCATCCCGCACTCCACGCCCCGCGTCGGCGGCGCGGCCGAACGGGCGACCGGATCGACGCGAGTTCAGCGGCCGCCAACTACCGCGCGGAACCGGCCACGGCTCACGGCAGCGGGTCCGGTGCCGGCGGGACGTTTCGTTTGTGTTCGCTGCGCTCGTACATCTCGCGGACCCGTTCGACCGTTTCTTCGTCGACCTCGAGCAACCGGGCGGTCGCGGCGACCGAGAGCGGGCCGTCGATGTGAGTCGCGAGGATCGAGTCGAGGGTATCGTAGCTGATTCCCAGTTCGTCCTCGTCGGTCTGGTCGGCCCACAGCTCCGCTGTCGCGGTCTTCGCGGCGAGTTCCTCGGGGACGCCGACGTGACGGGCGAGCTGCCGGACCTGTCCCTTGTAGAGGTTCCCGATCGGGTGGCAGTCGACGGCCCCGTCGCCGTACTTGGTGAAGTAGCCGACGGCGGCCTCGCTGCGGTTCCCGGTCCCGACGACCAGCCGACGCTCGTGGTTGGCCACGAGGTAGTTCAGGACCGCTCGGACGCGAGCGCGCGCGTTCCCGACCGCCTCGTGGTCGCCCTCGGCCTCGGGATAGGCCGATAGCACCGAGTCGACGATCGGCTCGATCTCGAGTACGTCGTACGTGATTTCGAGGTCCTGTGCGACCCGCTCGGCGTCGCTCATGTTCCCCTCGCTGCTGACGGTCGCCGGCAGGACGAGGCCGTGGACGTTCTCGGCCCCGAGCGCCTCGACGGAGAGATAGCCGACTAGCGTGCTGTCGATCCCGCCCGACAACCCGAGGACGACGCCGTCGGCCCCCGCCTCGTCGACCCGCTCCCGAATGAAGCCGGTGATGTGTTCGCGCCGCTGCTCGAGCTCCGCCTCCGAAAATCGAAGGTCGATCATGGGGGCTAGTACGGCCGGCGTGGGCAAATAGCCTCCCCTCTCCGGAAAAAAGTGACCGAACGTCTCGTTCGTCAGCCACTCGCGGCTCGAGGTGGCGGTAGCAGCGGACTCGGCGTCGTGAACACGACAACGGGAAGTCCGGGGACGAGCGGGAACCGCTCGAGAGCGCTACGTTGAAGTGTAGTCGTCGAATAGGTCAGTACGAGCGCCGGTGGTCCAGTGGTAGGACTCGAGCTTCCCAAGCTCGCGGCCCGGGTTCAATTCCCGGCCGGCGCATGGGCACGAGTTGCTCGGCGAGCTTTTTGGGTACAGTATCGAGTGATGGTTCGGCTATCAGACTGCACTGACTCGAGGAGAGCGATCGGCCGGCTCGACTGTGTGAAGCCTGCGCCTGCTCGTCCGTCCACCCACGTAATCGAGACGGGCCAGTATCCGACGGTGACGACGCGGGGCGGTGGCGGTGAGCCACAGCGTACTCGTGCTAAATTCCGCACGAGTGTCTATCGTGTGATTGAAATTGTTGCCAGCCCTGGTGGAAGTCCGCCGTAGTCACTGTCCAGAGACGAGGTGTTCGAGGCCGCCGAAGAGTTCGGTGAGGGTGCTCGGATGTGGTGTGTCCGCTGGAGAAAAGCGGATCATCACGGCGTCGGACCCCTCGTGGACGGAGAGTCCCGAAACGGCCTCGTTCGGAAGTTCGATCCGGGCAGACACCCCCTCCGCGAGACCAAGGTCTCGACGGAGAGCAGTCGCGAGCGCCGCGGTATCTTCGGCGTTCTTCGAGTCCAGCGCCAGTGACACACGGAGCACTCCCGCCTTCGAGAGAGACCCGTACCGACGTGTAACGTGGTCGTACACCGGCGGCTGCCGAACAGCTGTGGCGCAGTCGCACGGTAGTTGAACGTCGCCGAGAGTGAATCGAAACGGAGACTGCCGTCGGGTCAGGTCGTACGTCGAGAGCGTCGAGCCACCGACCGGTTCCTCGTCACCATGCCAGACCCCGATAGTATCGACGACGACGGACGGATGTCCGACGACGAACGTCGTCTCTGCGAGCACGCCCCCGGCTGTGTCTCCGGCAGTGTACATCGGCCTGCCGTGGCGCGTTTGAGTCCGCCGGTCGTTTGAGTCACTCGAGCTAACGAGGTCAGCAAAGTGATCTTCCGTCCAGTCGGCCCAGACGACGACTGCACCGCGACCGTCGGCCGAACCGACGAACGCGAGCTTCCCGATACGCGATGGATCGACAGTCGCAGACGAATCGCTGGACACCAGTCCGCGAAGTTGAGTGGGAACGGCCGCAAACGGGGCGGATTCGGCGATCGATCCAGCGACGGCGCTGACCACCGCTGGCGGCTCCGCACGGTCGACCTGAACCACGGCGAGCGTGTCCGCACTCGCCGGAATCGTCCCGGCAGTGAGATCGTCAGCGCCGAGTTGGTCGGAACCGCCAGCGGATCCCAAATTGGTGATGATGGTCTCATCGCCGAACACTGCGACACTGCCGCCGAATAGGACACTACCGACACCGAAGAGAAGCCGTCGGCGTGACTGGTCGGAGAGCATTTGCTTCTAACACGTCCTCACGTCAGGAAGTGATTTGCCGTCAGAGAGCACGGCACCACACGTTGTGACCGGGACATTCAGCCCCTGCTGCAGGTCGGCGTCGATCTGATCGTCGTCGGACGCTGACGGCTCGTCGCTCGAGTGCGCCCAAAACCGAGAGAATAACGATCGATACCGCAGGAGGTGGCTGCCTTACTCGTGAATGCCCATCGCTTCGATCTGCTCCTGATACCGGTTTCGGATCGTCACTTCGGTCACCTGCGCGACGTCCGACACTTCGCGCTGGGTCTTCTTCTCGTTACAGAGCAGCGAGGCGGCGTAGATCGCGGCCGCGGCGTAGCCGGTCGGCGACTTGCCCGAGAGGAGCCCCTTCTCGGTCGTCGTGTCGATGATCTCGTTGGCCTTCACCTGTACCTCCTCGGAGAGTTCGAGCTCCGAGCAGAACCGCGGGACGTACTTCTTGGGGTTGACCGGCTCCATCTCGAGGCCGAGTTCCTGCGCGACGTAGCGATAGGTGCGGCCGATCTCCTTGCGCTCGACCCGCGAGACGGCGGCGACTTCCTCGAGAGATCGGGGGATGCCCTCCATGCGGCAGGCGGCGTAGAGCGTACTGGTCGCGACGCCCTCGATGGAGCGCCCGCGGATGAGGTCCTCGTCGAGCGCGCGGCGGTAGATGACGCAGGCGACTTCGCGGACGGATCGCGGGATCGCCAGCGAGGAGGCCATCCGGTCGGTCTCCGAGAGTGCGAACTGCAGGTTTCGCTCGCCGGCGTCCTTGGTTCGGATGCGCTCTTGCCACTTGCGGAGTCGGCGCATCTGATTGCGTTTGTCCGAGGAGATCGAGCGGCCGTAGGCGTCCTGGTTCTTCCAGTCGATGGACGTCGTCAGGCCCTTGTCGTGCATCGTCTGGGTCGTCGGCGCGCCGACGCGGGACTTGTTCTGTCGCTCGGAGTGGTTGAACGCGCGCCATTCCGGGCCGTGGTCGATGTTCGACCCTTCGACGATGAGACCGCACTGATCGCAGACGAGTTCGCCCTGATCCTCGCTCTTGACGAGCGTTCCCCCGTCACACTCGTCACACACCCGCTCACGCTCCGGTTCCTGCGTTTGTTCTGTCGTTTCAGGATCTCGTTCGCGTTGACGGGTGGGGCTTGCCATTTCGTCTTGATAACGACGGCGCAAGAACTTAAGGGCTCGGCACAAGATGATCGCGGTTTACCGGACGAGTCCACAGCGCGATCGATGCCGAAACGGCGAAAGACGGCCTCACAGGTAGCCGAGGAGGGTTCCGGCGAGTACCAGGACCCACATCGCCGTCCCGACCAGTAACATGTCGTTGAACTTCGAGCTTCGGGCGGCCCGCTTGGCCGCGCCGCCGGCGATCAGGCCGAGCGCGACGACGACGAGCATCCGCTGGGCGACGACGTCGACGGGCAACGCGCTGACACCGAGCAGACTGTAGTCGAGCCAGATCGCCACCGCGAGCGACCCCGCGGCGACGACGGCGGCGTCGAGTCGGCGCGTGAGCCCGCGTGCGACCAGGTAGGTCGCGAGCGGAATCCCGACCCCGATCACCGGGTACAGCAGCGCGGCGATCTGGTGGGGCGTGAGGAATCCGGCCTGTCGCTCGAGGACGAGGCCACTCATCCGGACGCCGAGGTACAGCGCCAGAATGGTAAAGACGAGGAAGATGTGGCCGGCCTCGAGGCGAGCGTAGGCGGCGGCGAGTCGCTGGCGGTCGACGTCGGTCAAGTGGTCGTCGATCGCATCGGGAGCCCGTTGGGCGATCTGTTCGCCCGCGCTCTCGGTTTGGCTGGACGCTCTCGCGGTGCGCCTGCGGGCTCTCGCGCCGACCAACGTGGGGACGACCAGCAGTCCGGCGAGTTCGACGACGGTCGCCCAGCCGTCGGCGTCGGCGGAGTTCCTGTTGGCGAGGTACATGCGTCGCACGTCGTCCTGGACGTCGACCCGCGGGTGTTTCATGAAGTCGGCCTCGACTTTCGTCTGGGCGTCCTGCGAACCGTGGACGCGGTGGCGGAGCGTGAACCAGTCGAAGTGTTCGGAGTGGGTCTGCATGATGACCCAGTCGTCGTTCTCGTTGGGGCTCTCGTAGAGCCGGATGTGGTAGCGCTGTCCGTAGTAGTCGCCGTCCTCGAGCTGTCGGGTCTCGGTCGTCCAGTACCCGCTCTCGTTCGGGCCGGGGTTGACGTACGCGTAGCGGGTGCCGCCGTCGGCGTTCCCCCAGTCGAGATCGGGGAGGGGACCGTCCGGTTCGGTCGGCGTCTCGTTGGTCGCGTTCCGCGACGAGTTGTTCGCCATCGGTTCGTCGATCGTCTCGTTCTCCGGTCGCGTTCCGTTGTCGGAGGCGTTGCCGCCGGTCAGCGAGTAGGTGTCCGGGAGCGCTTCCTCCTCGGACTCGTTGATCTCGGACCAGTCGCCGCCGGCGTCGGGGTCGGCCAGTATCCGCTCGACGTCCTCGGTGTCGCCCCGAACGATCACGTTGATCGGACTCCGCTTCTGAAACGTCTGTTTCGGACTGAGATACTCCCAGAAGCTGCTCTCGGAGTCCTCGAGCGTGACGAGTTCCGGGGTCGATTGAGATTGAGATTGGGATTGGGATTGGGTCCGCGTCGTCGCGTCGGTTGCGGTCTGGTCGGTGGTCACCGACAACAACAGCGACGGCCCGCCGACGAGCAGGAACGCGAGGACGAGCAAGACGGCTGCGATCACTAGCGAACGGCGCATCTTCCCATCACTAGCGACGGCGCGTACATCAAACCACGTGTATCGCCGGTGGTTACGCGAGCGAACGCCGACCTGGCGGTACTCGAGGCCGGTCGGTCACACGTCCGGACCGACGGTGGTAACGGGGACGGGGGCGTCGCGGACGACGCGCTGGGAGACGCTGCCGACGACGTTGCGCTCGTACTCGTCGCCGCTGGTCCCCATGACGATCAGATCGACGTCGGTAGCCGCGGCGTACTCGACGATACGCTCGGCCGGGTGGCCGGTATCGACGGCGGTCTCCGTTTCGACGCCGGAGCCGGCGGCGCGCGTCGCCGCGTCGTCGATCGCCTCGCGGGCGCTCGCCTCGAGGTCGTCGCGAACGCGCTCGACGCGGTCGTCGTCGAGCACCAGAAAGGCGCGGTCGTCGACGATCGAGAGGACGTGGAGGGTCGCGTCGCTGGCAGCCGCGATAGCGACCGCGTGGTCCGCGACGGTCGCCGCGTGGTCGCTGCCGTCCGTCGGAAACAGGATCGTCTCGTACATCGGTGTCTAGGTGAAAGACTCGAGCGAACGCAAAAAGGACTGTCCCACGTTCTCTCCGCGCGGGAATTCCAGGTCGGGGCGGTACTCTTGGAGCGATCTCAGACCCCCGGGATGCCGAGCGCGTCCGGCGTCACCAGGCCGAACACCGCGAGCGCGTAGAGGATGCCGACCGCGACGATCCAGGCGACGAAACCGATCGCGGCGGCGGATCCCCAGCCGCCGGGGTACCGCCAGTTGATGACGCCGACCCAGATGAGCAGCATCAGCAACACGCCCAGGATGGGGACCCAGCCGACGAAGAAACTCGTGATCGCCCACGCGGCCGCGCCGATCAGGGCGGTCACCGCCGCGTTCACGAAGCTCGCGTCCCTGTCCAACACCAGCCGCGCGCCGGCGAGGATGGCGATCGTCCCCACGAGCAAACTCAGGACGAAGATGAGAATGGAGTCCGCTGCAGCCATGTTAGGGTTTCCAGCTCAGTTCGATTTCGACTGTCTCACGGTCCCCCCGGAGCATCGACGAGCGTTCGACGACCTCGACCGAGATGTCGACGTTGTGGGGCGGGTTGAGCGATACGTCCTTGTTCCCGACCGGGATAGAGACCACCTCACTCTCGCTGTCGAACTCCGTCGCGATTTCCTGGAGGTACGCGGCGAGTTCCTCTCGCGGCAGTGTCTCGTCGGCTGTCGTCCGTTGCGCCATGCGGAAATCTCGGACGGCTGCCCGCAAAAGTATGGGCAGCGAACGGCACGATAAGTCGCTGTTACTCGAGCGAAACATGCTGTAACGTTCTACTGCGGGGAAGCTGCTGGAAACGAGTACGAAACACGACGTTAGAACAGGTTAGCCTGTTGATAGACCGAAATCCCCTCGTCCGTGATCTCGTAGGGTTTTTTCTCCCGGGAGTGGTTCGCGTCGCGGACCTTCTGGATCTCGACCGCTAACCGGGTTTCGCGGAAGTCGTCGGGCCGAACGTACTGCAGGACGAAGACGGCGTCAGTGAGGTACTCGACGATCCCGTACCGGGAGGCGTAGGGCGATCCCTCCGAGGCTTCGCTGGTCAACAGCGCGGTGACGCCCGCCTCCTTCAGGCTTCGGGAGAAATCGTAGATTTCGTTGCGGCGTTTCGCCCGATCGTCGTACATCATCTCGAGCAAGGAAACCGAGTCCAGCACGAGCCGCGAGGCGTCGAACTCCTCGACGAGCGCGGGGAGTTCGTTGCGGATCGACGCCAGACTGTTCGCCATCTCGATGGGGTCGACGTCGACGACCGCGAGCCGTCCGTCGGCGACGTACTCGTCGAACGGGTACCCCTTCTCGGTCGCGCTGTTGATGACGCGCTCGCGGCTCTCCTCCAGCGTGATGAACACCGCGCGCTCACCCTGCTCGAGCCCGCGGTTGAGAAACTGGAGGCCGAACGTGGTCTTGCCGGTCCCGGCGCTGCCCATCGCGACGATCAGGGAGCGCTCGGGAACGCCGCCCTGGATCATCCGGTCGAGCCCCTCGATGCCGAGGTCCAGCCGCGGGAGTTCCGAGTCGATCTCCTCGTCGAAGTCGGGGTCGTCGCTGCCCCCCAATACGAAGTCGAGGTCGTCGAAGCCTTCGGGTCCGGCGGCCGCCGTCTGCTCTTCGGCGACGTCGACTGCCGGCGCGTCGACTCCCTGCAACGCCGAACCGAAGTCCTCGTCGAACAGGGAGCCGTCGGTGGACGTGCCATCCGTCGCCGACGAATCCCCGTCCCCGTCCCCGTCCTCCTCCCCTTCGCGTCCGGTCGGACCGTCGCCGTCGGTGTCGTCAGTCTCGTCGCTGCCGTCCTCGGCGTCGACCCCCGAGACGGCGGGTGCGTCAGCGCCGGACCCCGCGCTCGCCTCGTCCTCGTCGAGTGCGCGTTCGAACCAGTCGTCGGCGTCGTCGTCGTCGGCGTCGTCACCGTCGGCGTCGTCACTCACGGCGATCACCTATCGATCGACGCCGAACGGCGGACCGGAACTCGCCGGGTAGTCCGGCCGCTGGCATCGCCGGCGACGCGACGGGTCGTGTACGCGAGTGAACGGACGCCATACTGGACACTGCGACGGGGTCGTCGCGGGAGTTCACGTGACCGGAATCGTTCCACCCGGATTAACTTTGTTGCCGGCGACCGGACAAGCGTGGCTTTTTGACGACGGGGCGGGTAGCCGCCGACGATGGACGTCGACGTCGGAATCGTTGCCCAGCGTGACAACGAGCGTGCACAGACACTCGCCGCGAGTCTCGTCGACGCCCTCGAGCGCGAGGGCGCGAGCGTCGTCGTCGACGAGGCGACCGGCGAGGCGGTCGAGGCGGCCGCCGTTCCGGTCGACGCGATGGCGGGTCGAGAGCTCGTCGTGAGCATCGGCGGCGACGGGACGCTGTTGTTCGTGGCCCGCGAAGTCGGCTCCACGCCGATCCTCGGCGTCAACCTCGGCGAGGTCGGCTTTCTCAACGCCGTCGCGCCGGACGACGCGCTCGGCGTCGTCACCGCGCTCGTGACGGAACTCAACGAAACGGGGACCGTCGAGGGGCGGGACCTGGCGCGGCTTCGGGCGAGCGGCGTCGACGCGGACTGGTCGCTCGAGCCCGCGCTGAACGAGGTTCTCGTCCACGGGCCGCGTCGGGGCAGCGGCGGCGGCGCGACCGTCGAGATCGGGATCGACGGGCAACGGTACACCGAGAGCCACGCGGACGGCGTTCTCGTGGCTACGCCGACGGGGTCGACCGCCTACAATCTGAGCGAGGGCGGGCCGCTGGTCCACCCCGCCGCGGAGACGCTCGTCGTCACGCAGATGGCCGCGACCCGGGCGATGCCGCCGCTCGTCGTCGAACCCGAAACCGAAATCACGCTCACCATCTCCGGATCGGAGAGCGCCTACGCGATCAGCGACGGCCGCAACCGACAGCACCTCGAGCCGCCCGCGACGGTCGCGGTCTCGCTCGCCGAGGAGTCCGTCCGGCTCGTCGGGCCGCAAGCGAACTTCTTCGACGGGCTCGACAAACTCGAGTAACTACTGCCCCTCGACGAGTCGTTCGAGGTGTTCCGGCGGGACCGCGCCGCGGGCGACGTGGCCGTCCGAGAGAAACGTCGGCACGCCGGTGATCCCCGCCTGCTGTGCCGCCGCGAATCGGTCCTCGAGCGCCGCTCGAATGCCCTCGTCGGCGACCGCGTCGCGGATCTCGTCGGTCGGCAGGTCGGCGTCCGCGGCGAGGGTGGCCAGCACGTCGACGTCGCCGATGTCGCGTCCGTCCTGCCACAGCGCCGTGTAAATCGACTCGTCGAAGGCGTCCCACTGCTCGGGATACTCGCGCTTGACGTACCACGAGGCGACCTGCGCGTCGAACGAGTCAACGTCGGTCGCGATCTCCTGAGCCATCTCGACGTCGTACTCCGCCTGTAGCCGGCGGACGTTCTGTCTCGCCTGCTCGTAGTACTGGTCGTCTTTCCCGTCGTCGGCCTCGCGGTCGATCGAGCCGTCGGGGTTTCGTTTCCCGCGCCGCAGATCGAACGGATGCCACTCGACGTCCAGCGGTTCGTCGCGTTCCTCGCGGTACTGCTCGAGCGAACGCGTTCCCAGGTAACAGAACGGACAGACGTAGTCGGCGTAGATCGTGAGTCGATCGCCGGGCGTCGGCGCGTCGTCGGCGTTGGTGTCAGCGTCGGCCATAGCCTCGCTAGGACGGTAGGACGGAAAAGTCGCCGGCCACCGGCAGACGAGTCGGGGAACGGGCTCGAGACGACGGTGCACGGACGGTCGAGGATGCGCCGTTAGCTCTCCGAACCGGTGGCTGCCGCACCGTCGGCGTCGAACTCCGCCGCGTCCGGCAGGTTCGGGTCCCGGTACGGGTTCCGGCCGTAGGCCGGCAGCTCGTCCTCGAGTTGCGCTTTCAGGACGCGGCGCAGTCGATTCAGGCTCGTCGTGTCGAGCCCGTAGTCGGCCGCGAGCCGCTTGAAGGTCTCCTCGTCGGTGATGTCGTGGGATCGGTACTGGGCGAACAGCTCCTCCATCCGGTCGGCCGAGAGCGCCTGTGCGTCGATCTCGTCGAGTCCGAAGTACTGCTGTCGGTCGACGTCGACGACGTGGCGGATCACCACCAGCGCGACCTTCGGGATCGCCCGCTGGCTGCCGAACTCGGTGAGGTCGATCTCGTCCATGACGCCTAGCGCCAGATCGCGCTGCCACGGCGTCACCTCGAGGGCGTTACACAGCGCCTGCGTCGTCCGCAGCCGGTCTAAGTGGTGGGCACGCTCGCTGTAGCCCGGCGTCGCCGCGTGCTGTTCGTCGTGGAGACGGCGCACGCTCTCCGAGAGGTCCGCGTCGGGCGACTCCGCGCGGCCGATGACCGTCGCGCTCGGCGTGACGACGCCCCATCGACGGACCGTCGAGTCGCGCTGAACGTCCGCCCGCGAGAGCGACCCGGACCCGGGCCGGGTCTCGAGGCGGCGCTCGCCGTCGGGAACGGCCGCGTCGCGTTCGGGCTCTGGGCCAGGGTCGGCACCGTCGTCTTGCATCGTCTGTCGCTCGGAGAGGGAGAGTGAAAAAGGCTCGCTCCCACAGTGTCCTCCGGGACCGGACAGAAAGGCGTTCTAACAGGTCTCGAGCGATGGGGAGCGGCGTCGCTTCGTCGCAGCGAGTTCGATCCGCGAAAAGCCCTTCGTATCTTCACCTTGTGACCAGAACCACTTAAAGGGCGGATCGGATACGAGGCGAGTCCGGCGGGGTCACTGGACCGCGGCGATCAGGTCGTCGACGAAACCGTCTACCCGGTCAGTTTCGGGTCCGTCTCGGGCGTGGATCGCGGGATCGATCTCCCGCGCCGGGTGTGCGAACTCGCGACCGACGGTGTCGCCGATCTCGCTGTCCCCGTCGCCCGCCCGTTTCCGCTCGAGCAACTCGCGAGCGCGGTCGATCCGGTCGGCGTCGAAGACCGCGGGTGCCTGCTCGCGCAGGAACCGGTCGAACGCGAGCGCCGGCAAGTCGTGGTCGCCGCGTTCCCCGGTCGCTTTGAGGTAGCGCGCGGACATGGCCGCCCGGAAGATCGTGAGGTTTCGTTTGACGGTCGGTTTCGTCTGCGTTTCCGCGAAGCGCTCGTCGTCAATCGGGACCGTCGTCGTGCCGTCGTCGGTCTCGACGACGTACGAGTCGTCGTTCGTCTCGAGGATCGGAAAGACCGCGTCGTCGCTGCGGACCAGGTGGTGCGAGATGTACTTTCGGTAGTTGCTCGTCGCGATCCCGCGCCACGTGTGATAGAGGTCGATCGGGTTGTACGTCCGCCGGATGTACGCGACGAGGTCGGCGGGATCGTACGCGGCCCGGTAGCAAATTGGGCTCCGAAGCAGGTCGATCGCGCCCTCGTTCGAGTCGACCAGCAGGCGCGCGAACGTCCGCACGTCCCAGCCCTGATACTCGAACTCGCCGCGGTCCTCGACGATGACCTCCTCGACACCCGCGAGGTGCGCGTACCGGCGCAGGTCGGTCGGCGCGTAGACGAACCCCACGTCGTAGTCGCTGTCGGGGCTCGCTGTACCCCAGGCGTAGCTGCCGCGGGCGGCCGCCAGCGCGACCGCCACGTCGTGGTCACGTTCGATCACGGTCAGGTGCTCGTCGATGGTCTCGCGGACGTGTTCCGGGACGGCGGTCATAGCTATGGCTCGAGGGAATCGGAATCGAAACCCGAAAAGGCCGGGTGACGAATGCCCTTCGTAGCTTTACCTTGTGACTAGAGGTAGTTAAAGAACGGCGGGTGCTCGAGGACGAACGACGCTCGGTAATCGTCGCGGCTGCCGACGGATTCGTGGCCGTTGCTATCGCATTCAGATGCCCGAGAACGACGACCTCCCGTCATCGCTTCACCTTGTGATCAGAAGCACGTAAAGAACGGCGGACAGTTCTCGGTCGGACTCGAAGATCAGTCGGACCGAGCGCGGACCTCGTGGCCATCGCTGGCCAGTACGGATGCCCGTGGCGGACGACGTCCCGCCAGAGCACCGCTTTGGAATCGACCGGCAGCGCGGTGACTGTCGATCGAACGACTCCGATTTTGAGATTTGTTTTGCGTTTGTTCGGTGGTCGAACGCGAGAGTAGTTACCGCGTGGGCTTCGCGTACCGCGACCTGTTTCATCAGAATTCCTCAGGTCCGCTCGAGGGAGGCGTGCTGACCACAGCGGGCGAGTACAGCAAGGCTGTGCAGTTGAAGCTACTCTAATAGGTCAACTATCCCGTTTGTTCCATCGACACGAATCCGTTGGCCCGACTGTATTTGCCGGGTTGCATCATGGACAGAAACGACAGCCGGGATTCCGTATTCTCGTGCGACAAGGGAGCCGTGGCTCATTTGTCCACCCACTTCCACGACGACCCCCGTTGCATTCAGAAAGAGGGGCGTCCAACCGGGATCAGAAGATGGTGCGACGAGAATCTCATCCTTTTCGATCGTCTCTTCACTGGGGTTCCGGACGACCCGAGCGACGCCTTCGACAGTACCGTCCGAAACACCTGTTCCGACGAGCGCACCTTCCGATATCTCTTCGCGTGTAATATCGCCCCTCAGGGCTTCGCCCTCACTCGTTACCACCGGCGGTGCATCCAGCGAAGCGTGACGTTGAAACTCGGCTCGTCGGGCAGCGATGTCGACGGTAATGGATTCACCATCGACCACGTCGAAGAGTTCCTCCTTCCGAAGAAACCAGACATCCTCAGCGTTAGATAGCGCTCCGTTCGCAGCCAGGAGGTCACCCGCATCGCGTAGCACGTCATGCCACGCCGTCAGAAAATATGCCACACCGTGTTTTGGATACTCCCTGGTTTGGATACCACCACGATACGTACGGACAAGTTGCCGTACTAGCCGTTGGCGGAACGAACCGAGGAATCGCTGCCCAGCTCGTCGTTCAAGCCGTTTGGCTGCCGCATTTGCCGTCCGTTCCAATTCTCTGAAGTGATCGCGGTGGCCACTTTTTTCACTCGAATTAACAGTAGATCGAACAATGGAGAGCAACACGGAGGGGTCATCCTGCCACCGAGGCCGGCTAATATCCAGTTCTCCAGTCGCCCGGTGGCCGAAGACATCGAGAAACTCGGTAACCGCAGACAGGAACGTTTCCCCACCCTCCACCGATCTGATCTCCTCGAGCGACGCACCTCGATTCAGTGCGTCCACCACGGAAGGGTGCTCACGTGCAATGTCTGCGAGGTCACTGATTCCGAGATTGATTTTCGTCAGCATCTCGTGGGGCAGCCCTCGCCCGACGGCATTGACGTCTTCAGGAGCGTCAGGAAATCGTTTCTCAAGCATCCCTTGCGCAACAGTTCCCGCGATGAGTCCGCCCATCGATGGATAATGCGTGGCCTCTCTCGGAACGTCGAAGACGGCACGGACTTGCCCAGCAACGTCGTCAGGAGTTCGCACTTGGGAGGCGATATTCTTTCCCCACGTTCCCCATCTTGCCTCCTCCCGCTCTGGAGAGAGCGGTTCACCAGTGAACGCGCCAAAGAATCCACCGAACACCGTTATTAGTTGAGGAAGGGATCGTCTCAGAAGGGTCCCTGCCGAACTCGCAACGGAGGGTACTGAAGCAACTCGTTCCCGAAGAGTCCGGTCTTGTCGAAACTCCTCGTCCCGTCGGTCGAGAAGGTCGCCAATAGTGACACCCATCTGTTCGTTCGCCTCACCCATTCTCTCAGGAAATCGCTTTCGCATTGGACCGAACCGGAGTGGGGTCGTAACGTCGATGTAGATACGCCCGCCTGCCTCGACTCCCCACTGCGTCTCGGGATCAAACCCGTATTCGGTAAACAGCGTTTGAACGTACGATTTCCAGACGTCCAACACGAGAGGAGGCATCGCTTCGGCGAACGATTGTCCGTGCCCCATGCTGATGTAGACATGGAAACGGTCGTCATCTGGAGCCGGCGAGGGGAGTGGAAACAACGACGTGATTGGCCTGGCCTGAAGGATGATGACGTTGCCGCCCGTCAATGACCACTCGATGTCCTGCGGTCGGTCGAAGAGTGCTTCGATCTCGCTTCCGACCTCAACTAACGTATGCACCTGTTCGTCGGTGAGTACCTGATCCGACTGACCGGCGTTCGGGAGCTCAACGGTCTCGGTGCCTCCGCTGGGCCGACGACGAACTGCAATCCGCTGGTCTCCTACTTCGTAGGTGATGATTTCGCCTGTGCGAGCATCGACTTTGACGTTGTCTGCATTCACCGCTCCGGAGACAAGCGGCTCGCCGAGCCCGAGACATGCTTCGATGGATGAAATGTGACGATTCCCCGTCATCGGGTCCGCTGTGAAAAGCACCCCCGAAACGTCCGGAGAAACCATCTGTTGGACGACGACAGCAAGTGAGACGTCCGCGTGCGAGATACCGTTCTCCGCTCGATACGCGATTGCCCGATCAGTGAACAGACTCGCCATACAGTCACGGACACGATTGATAACCTCATCCACCCCCCGTACGTTCAGGAATGTCTCCTGTTGCCCGGCGAACGAGGCCACAGGGAGATCTTCGGCGGTCGCACTCGACCGTACTGCGTACGTTTCCGTTGACGCTTTGAGCGTTCCTCTGATGGAGTTCCGAACTTCGTCTGGGAACTCTGCTTCCTGTATCCGCTTTCGCAAGGTCACACCAGCGTCTGCAATCGGTTCTGAATCCGTCGGTTCGAGTTCGGATAGCGAAGCAATCGCCTCTCTCGTCGGAGTATCGATGAGCTGTTGATATGCGACCGTCGTCACACAGAACCCGTCCGGAATCGGAAATCCCGATGTCGCTAGCTGAGCGAGGTTTGCCCCTTTACCGCCGACAAGCTCACGATCAGTCGCTTCAGGATCGCTCAACGAGATGACGGCCGGTCCATCCAATCGTTCTCCGCCGGTTTCATTCATTTGAGACCTCTACAGAGTCCTGCTCTCGCGTCAACCCGGCTGCGACGGCCTCGATGAGTGTCTCTCGAACCGCGGGATATCGTTCTTCCCCGATTCGGTCTTTTTCGTGGGCCAGCCGAACGACAGCCCTGATCGTATGGGCAATCGTTTTCGGGTCCGATCCAGTAACTCTGCCTTCATCGTACCAGCTCTCGATGTACGGAAGGAAGTGTTCGATCGCACTCTCTCGTTTCTCAGATGCTTCCTCGTCCGGAACCTGTTCGCGTATACGGGCAAGTTCCTGTTCTTCGATGAGGACTTGGCGGAATATCGGGTTAGACTCGATCTCGTTGAGAGACTGTTCGAGTAGTGCGATGATTGCAGTCTCTGGATCATCATGTGCCTCAAACGATTCCCGCAACAATCGGGGAATTACCTCTTTACTCTCCTGTTCGAGGATATCGATATAGAGCGCTTCTTTAGAGTCAAAATACTGGTAGAAGGTACCAGTGCCGATGCCCGCTGGTTCAGTGAGCTCTGATATCGTTGTCGCGCGTATTCCCCGTCGAGTGAACAGATCTCGACCGGTATCACGGAGCGATTCTCGGACTCGATCTCGTTTCTCCTCTGAAAATGAAGGCATAGTTGGTAGCGGGAATTGCTTCGTGACTATTGGATCTGTGCTCTCTGAACATATGAATATTTCGTTCAGACGTTCATAACCAGATCATCTCTGCTGGGAAGATACCAACGAGTGTTTCTGATAGTTCACTTTGGCAAATTATCGCGCCATACCCCCATATGTTGTGCAAATACTACCCAGTAGTTGCCCGAATCGGCGATTTTGGGGCAGGAGATTCAGACGCCTCACGCTTCAGGGGGTCGATTGACTCGACCGTCGAATTGGAGCCTACAGCACCGAACGATCGGCTCGAGAACGAGAGTATCCGAGCCGCGCCGTCGACGCGGAGCCCGCAACCCCCAGAACTATAATTCGGCTCGACGACCGCTACAATATGTTCGCCCTCCGCACCGCACTGCTCGAATGGGACCTAAACCGAGTCACCAGGGTCGCCACCGCCGGGTTGGGAGTTTTTTTCGCACTACATCTCACGGACGGCTTCGTCACCGAGATCGGGGCGACGTTCCTCTTTCTGTCCGTGTTCTCCGTTCTGTGGGAGATAGCGGATCGACTTCTCGGCCGCTCGTTCGGTTCGTAAGTCGCCCGCTCGCCTGAATGCGGGCGACGTACCTCTCGGGCGAAGGGTCGAAGCCGAGCCGAACGCACCGCTGGCAAACTGACCGTGGAAGAACGACGACTTCCCGTCATCGCTTCACCTTGTGACCAGAGGTACGGAAAGAATCGACAGCCCGAACAGGGATTCGTCATCGACGAGAACGGGGCCGCGCAAGCGACTCCCGGTTCCGAAAGGTTGAATCGCCCGCTGCCCTGAATGCGGGCAATGAGTCATCAGCTGCCGGACGTGCAGGCGACATCGCCCGACGTCACCGTCGGCCTGAGCCAGGTCGGCGTCACCGGCGTCGACAAGCTCGTCAAGATCGCCCGCGAGGACAAGCGCCCGATCGTGCTCACCGCCGAGTTCGAGGTCTTCGTCGACCTCCCAGGGTGGCGCAAGGGCGCTGACATGAGCCGCAACATGGAGGTCATCGACGAGATCCTCGAGGACGCGACCCGCGAGGAGGCCTATCAGGTCGAAGAAGTCTGTGGCGAGGCCGCCGAACGGCTGCTCGAGCGACACGACTACACCTCGAGGGCGGAGGTCTCGATGGAGGCGGAGTTCATGCGCCGCGAGAAGACGCCCGCGAGCGACCGGGAGACCCAGCACACCGTCGACATCGTGGCCTCGGCGACGGCGACCGAGGACGGCACCCGCGAGGAGATCGGTGCGCGGGTCACCGGCATGACCGTCTGTCCCTGCTCGCAGGGGATGTCGACCGCCCGCGCCAAGCAGACCCTCGAGGACCTCGGCGTCGAGGAGGAGACGATCACGGAATTCCTGGACGAGGTGCCCCAGCCGGGCCACTCCCAGCGGGGCCACGCGACGCTGACCGTCGAAGCGAACGGGGATCCGTCGGTCGACCTGAACGATATCATCGACATCGCTCGGGACTCGATGAGCGCGCGGATCTACAACCTCGCGAAGCGACCCGACGAGGACCACATGACCTACGAGGCCCACGCCGACGCGAAGTTCGTCGAGGACTGCGTCCGCGCGCTGGCCGAGGGCGTCGTCGACGAGTTCGATCACCTGCCCGGCGACGCCGTGATCACGATGAGCCAATCCAACGACGAGTCGATCCACCAGCACAACGCCCACGCCGAGCGAATCGTCGAGATGGAGACGCTGCGCGAGGAGATCGCCGACTAGAACTCGAGCGGTGCCGCCTCGTCCCACCGCGGGGCGAACTCCTCGTGGACGTTCGCGGCGAACTCCGGATCTTTGAGATCGATCATGCCGAACGCCTCGCCCGAGGAGAGCGGATTCGGCACCTGGATACAGACCTCGACGCCGTCGATGATGTTGAACGAGCCGGTCACGTCGTCGTGGGTCCGCACGTCGAAGTCCTCGCGCTGCTGTAAGGTGTCTCGGTAGCGCTTCCCGACCGTTTCCGAGAGCGAGCCGACCATCTCGCGGGTCATCAGGAGGTCGACCGACACGCCACGATCGAGGGCGTCCTCGAGCTGGGCGTTGATCTCCTCGCTGACGGCCTGCATGTCCCACTGCGGGGACGGGTGCGACGACACCATCACGATATCGCGGTCGGCCGCCGCGAGCCGTTCCAGGAGGAGATCGATCGTCTCCTCGGGACCGACGGCGGCGGTCCAGAACTGTTCTTCGACCGGCTCGGCCGCGTCGAGTTCGTCGGCCAGATCGTCGACGATCGACTCGTACTGGTCGGCCTTCTCCTCGAGTTCGCGCTTCTTGTCCTCGAGCAGCCGGTCCAGCGCCGTCGCGGGCTCGACGGCGACGTACTTCTTCGGCCGGCTCGCGGTCTGGCTCCGGACCAGGTTGTACTGTTCGATGCTGTTCAACACGTCGTAAATCCGCCCCATCGGGACGTCACTCGCCCGGGACAACTCTTTGGCCGTTGTGGGGCCGGTGTTGAGTAGCGAACGGTAGGCTCGAGCTTCGTACTCGGAGAGCCCGAGGTCCCTGAGGTTGGCCATGTCAGGAAGCAACCCACCGAAGAAACATAAACACTGTGGTAGTTTGACGCGCGGACGGCCTCGGCCGGTACGGGCCGCACGTCAGTCGAGAAGGGCCTGTACGCGTTCGCTCAACTCGGCCGGAGTTTCGGCAATCGCTGACACGCGGTCCCCCTGTTCGGCTCGCGCCGTTCCCGGCTCGAGCGCGTCGGCGTCGGGGACGACGATCTTCTCGTGGTCCGCGAGCCGGAGCGCCGCGCGGTGGAGGTCCGCGCCGGGGGCTGCGGCGACCCGGATCACCAGCGAGCCCTCGAGCAGTCGCGAGACCGCCGTCGCGTACCGGGCGATCTGGACGCCGAAGCGGTCGCTGGCCCCCGCGAAGGCCTCGAGCGTCTCCCGCGCGAACTCGCGGTAGCGGTCGTCGCCGGTGAGGACGGCCAGCTCGATCAGCGCATCCGCGAACGCGACGTTCGAATCGAGCGGTCGAAGCGACCGGTCGAGCAGCCCGACGCCCGCCGCGGGGCCGTCGAGGAACGAGTCCTCGTCGTGGAGCCGGTCGATCGTCGCCTCCGCGACCGCCGTCGCGTCCTCGAGCGCGTCCGTCTCGAGGGTGCTGGCGGCCGTCGTCAGCGCCGCCAGGGCGCGGGCCTGGTTCGCGAGGAGACACACCGGTTCGCCGTCGTCGTCGCGTTCGACGGCCTCGCGTGCGTGTGCGACGACACCGTCCGCGAGCAGGTCCCCGCGGAGGGTCGCGAGCGCGCGTTCGGCGTACCGCCGGGCCCGCTCGTCGTCGGTGTAGGCGTAGTAGGTGAGCAGTCCCTCGATCGCCAGCCCGTTCGGCCCGGCGAAGACGCCCCGATCGACCGACGGTTCGTCGGCGGCCGCTCGATCGGTCGCGTCGAGACTGTGGGCGTCGTCCTCGCCGGGGGCCTGACTGTTCGCGAACGCGTCGGCGTCGGCGTTCCACAGCGTCGTGGTCAGGAACTCGACCGTTCGCTCGGCGGGTTCGCGGTACTCGTCTCTCCCCGTGTGGAGATAGGCGTTGGCGAACGCGCGCACGAGCGCCCCATTGGAGTCGAGCAGTTTCTCCCGCTGGACGCCCGACCAGTCCCGGTCGGTCGCGAAGCGGTAGAAGCCGCCGTCGTACTCGTCGAGCAGGTTCGCGCCCACCGCATCGTACGAGCGCAGCGCCATCTCCCGGTCGCGCTTGAGGGCGAACTCGAGGGCGTCGGGCAGGGGGAACTTCGGGCTCTGCCCCCAGCCGCCGGCGGTCTCGTCGTAGGTCTCGGTGAGCTGTCCGAGCATGGCCGACTCGATGTCGGGTGTCAGTTCGCCGGCGGGCGGGTTGTCCTCCCGGAGCGGGCGCGGAACGCGGGCCGCGCCGCTGCCTTTCGTCTGCCACATCGTGCGAACGCTGTCGAGCACCTGCCGCATCCCGTCGGGACCGAGATAGCCCGCACCGGTCAGGACCGTCCCGTCGGGCGCGAGAAAGACCGTCGACGGGAACCCGCCCATGTTGTACCGGTCGCGAACCCGCGGATGGCGGTCCACGTCGACCCGGACGGGAACGAAACTGTCGTTGACGTTGGCCGCGATACGGGGCTCCGCGTACGTTTCCTCGTCCATCTCGTGGCAGTGATCGCACCACGTCGCGGTCAGCGAGAGCAGGACGGGAACGTCGGCCGCCGCGGCGTCGTCGAAGGCCGCCTGTCCCCACTCGCGCCACTCGACGCGGGTCGTGTCGTCCATACCGGACCGACGCACGTCCCGAGGGTAAGCCCTTCGTTCGCACGCGCCGCGGCCCCGAGCCGCGGATCGCGTGCTCGAGCGGTCGGCATTCCGTTGCTGGAACGAGAGTAAAGGATTTTCACGCTTCGGTAGCTATATTCGGGTATGCTCCGGTGGATCTTCGCGCTGTTGCTCATCCCGTTCCTCGACGCCGTGTTGCTCGCGGTCATCGTCACCCAGTTCGGGTTCCTCAGCTGGGTCGGGATGATCCTGCTCGTCGTCCTGACGGGCCTGATCGGCATGCTCCTGGTCCGTGCCGAGGGACGACGGACGATCCGGAAGATGCAGCGGTCGATGGCCCAGGGAAAACCGCCGACCGACGAACTGCTCGACGGTGGGCTGTTGATCGCCGCCGGCGCGTTCCTGCTGACACCCGGGCTGGTGACCGACGCGATCGGGTTCCTGCTCGCCGTTCCGCTGACGCGGATTCCGATCCGTGCCGCACTCAAGCGGTTCGTGATCGTACCGTACGCCGACAAGAAGACGGGCGGGTTCGCCAGCGGACAGGTCTGGACGTTCGGCTTCCCGAATCAGGAGACGGCGGGCGAGAGCGCCGAGTCGACCGCCGGCGGAACCTACGACCTCGGCGACGACGCGTACACCGTGAACGGGAACGACGAGGACGCGTACACCATCGACTTCGACGACGAGCGGACGGACGATGCGGACGACGACCGAGACGACGACGATCCCCTCGCTCGGTAGCGGTTCGCACGGGTCCGGGAGAAAGAAACGCTTAAACGTTCCACCGAGCAACTACCGAGTGCAGAGGAGGCGACGCGGGCCAATAGCTCAATTAGGTTGAGCGCCACTCTGATAAGGTGGAGGCTCTCGGTTCAAATCCGAGTTGGCCCATACTTTTGCGGCGAGCAACCTCGCGAGCCGCGAATATATAATCCTACTCGGATTTGAATTACGGACGTCGCACGTTCACGAGCGGAGCGAGTGAGACCGTCTTCCGGTGGTTCGAATCCGAGTTGGCCCATACTTTTGCGGGGTACAACCTCGTGAGCCGTGAGTATCGCTCGACCGCACCGAGGACGGATCGATGGACGAGCGTATCCAACCCGGAGTCCGTGAACGCCGCTGAATCGGCCGTCCAGTCGTTCCCCGCCCACCGTGGTTTTCCCCGTACGGTCCGTAGCAGGTTCAATGCACCTACTGGTCACTGGCGGCAACGGCTTTATCGGCCGCCGACTGTGCGACCGTGCCGTCGCGGACGGCCACGAAGTGACGAGCGTCGCACGAACCGGACCGCCCGCACAGCGTCATCGCGGGCCGTGGGCCGCCGACGTCACGTGGCTGACCGCCGACGTGTTCAGCCCTGACACGTGGCGCGATGCGCTGCGGAGTGTCGACTGCGTCGTCCACGCCGTCGGCACCATCTCCGAGACCCCCGACGCCGGGGTCACCTTCGAGCGAACCAACGGGGATTCCGCCATCGTAGCTGCGCTCGAGGCGGAGCGGGCCGGCGTCGACCGGTTCGTCTACATCTCCTCCGTCGCGAAGCCGCCGCTGGTCGGGCGGGCGTACATCACTGCCCGGCGGCGCGCCGAACGTGCTATCGCGGACCTCGACATGGCGATCGTCGTCCCGCGTTTTGGACCGGTGTACGGTCCCGATCAACCCCACTTCCCGCGGGCGGTGAACTGGCTGTGTACCGCGATCGGAGCGGTCGAGCCCGTTGCACGCCGACTGGGCGACGCTCGACCCATCGCCGTCGACCGAGCGGCGGCCGCGACCTACCGGCTGGCGACGATGGCAACCCCGCCAGCGAGTCCCGTCACGGCGGGAACGCTCGCCGACCTCGCCTGAGCTATCGTAGCAACTGACAGTCATTGCACACCTGATCGCACGACAGCATTGCGATCAGTGTACAAATCGTTTCAGTTGCCACGATAGACGCCCCGGAAGAACCGGCCGTGGAAGCCGAACGGCTCCGCGTGTGGGAGAACGGCCCGCGCCCGGACGTCCAACGTCGCTGCGTCGAAGATCACGAGCACCGTCCGCTCGCGTTCGACGTCCAGTGCCGTCGCGAGCACGACCCCCTCGTCTTCGGCGTCGGCATCGGGGTGCTGGACGGGTATCGGTTCCTCGACGTAGACCGATCGTTCCCACCACTCTCTGGCGGTGCCGGTCTCGCAGTCGACTTTGACGAGTCCATTTGCTCCGTCGCGATGGGTCGCTTGGCCGTACGCGTACCGGTGGTGTCGGCCGACGACCGAACGGGCGACGCGTGGCATCTCCATCCCGCCATCGTAGAGTCGCCGCCGGTCGATCGTGTTCGCGTCGGGGTCGATGCGATACCGCATCAGGTGGGCGTCGGGGACGGCCGGAAACCCCTCTCCCTCGAGTTCGGACAGCGACATCGAATCGACGATGTCGCCGTTTGGGAACTCCACGAGGTCGAGGACGACGGTCTCACCGTCGACGTAGGCGTTGACGTGGTGGAACGTGAACGCCGGATCGAGCGTCGGGTCGGCCACGATAGCACCGGTGTCGCGGTCGACCACGAACACGCGCGTCTCGCCCTCCGGCCGCCAGTCGAGCATGTCAGTCACCCCCTCCGAAAGCGGATTGAGCGCCCGGAGCACCGAGAGGACGAGCGGCGACTCCACGATGACGACGTGGTCGGCGGTGACGCTGCAGTCGTGGATGTACGCCGGCCCCGTCGCGTCGAGAGCGGCGATGCGCTCGCGCGTGCGGCTGTCCCGTCGGAGGCGGTAGAGGTGGTACTGTGGCGTCCGGCCGAACTGCGTGGTGAAGCCGACCAGTTCGTCGCGGTGGGGGTCGTCCACGAGATGCGCCGCCGTGATGTGCTCGGGCAGGTCGTCGCGGAATCGAAAGCGTCCGCGTGTCTCGAGCGTCTCGGGGTCGAAGGCGACCCGGCACGGGGCCTCGGTGAGCGCGACGTACTCGCCGTCGATGCGGGCGACGTGGACGTTCGCATTGTCGGTCGGGTCCGGCAATCCCAGCGAGGTCACCGTCTCGAGGAGCCGCCGCCACCCGCGCGTATCCGTGCCGAACTGGCCGGTCAGCCGGCCGTCCATCGCCCCCTCGTAGGCATCGGTGCGGAGGAACCGATTCGAATAGCGGAGCTGCCCGTCGTCGAAGGCATAGCGCCGGAGCATCGCGAGCCCGTCGAACCAGTGGTTGACGCGGCGGTCGCCGACCTCGAACCGAGCCGGGCCGTTGCGAACCAGCGTCCCGACGAGCCAGTCGGGGACGGAGCCCTCGACCGGCGGGCGGTGATCGGTGACCTCGGTGGTCAGCGAGTGAAAGCCGACACTGGATACTGTCACAGCCGTGGTTTCGTGTGAACGGCTATCAATCCACCGTGCGACTCGATCCGAACGCAGATCTACGGCGCAGCTCGAGAGAATCCCCGCGAGATGGTTTCGGAGATGGATACTGCTCGGTTGCGTTCGATCGGGGGATTCCCGAACGTTCCGCCTGGTCGGACCGCCTCGAGCCGCGCTCGTGAGCGGTGTCAGAATCCGGTGGTCCCCGACAGTGGGAAACGCAACCCGGCTGACGGCGGGGCCGCTACGATTCCTCGAGGGAGGCGCGGCGGACCTTCCCGGTCGCGGTTTTCGGGAGTTCGTCGATGAACTCGATCTCCCGTGGGTACTCGTACTTCGCCAGTCGGTCCCGGACGTGCTGTTTGATCGACGCTCGAGCGTCGTCGCTCGGTTCCTGCCCGGACGAGAGAACGACGTAGGCTTTCGGAACCTCGCCGCGCTCGTCGTCGGGAACGCCGATGACGGCGGCGTCGGCGACCGCGTCGTGACCGGCGATGCTGTCCTCGACTTCCTCCGGGCCGATTCGGTACCCGGCGGAGATGATCACGTCGTCTTTGCGCCCCGTGAACGAGACGTAGCCGTCGGCGTCCATCGTGCCGAGGTCCTCCGTCAGAAGCCAGCCGTTCCGGACCTTCCGATCGGTTTTTTCGGGCTCGTTCCAGTATTCCTTGAAGCAGACCGGATCGTCCGCGTAGCGCACGGCGATTTCACCGACGTCGCCGGGCTCCACCGTGGCCTCGGCCGTATCGGGGTCCACGATTTCGACCTCGTGGCCGGGACCGGCCAGCCCCATCGATCCCTCGCGGGACGCCGCGAGGGCGGTACACTCGCCGACGAGCATGTTGGCCTCCGTCTGCCCGTACCCCTCGTGGACGACCGCATCGCCGAACGTTGCTGCGGCCCAGTCGGCGATCGTCCCGCCGAGTGACTCGCCGCCGCCCGCGATGGTCCGCACCGAGCCCACGTCGTAGCCGTCCGTCTCCTCGAGTTGCATCATCATCCGCAGGGCCGTCGGTGGCGCAAAGAAGTTCGTGACCCCGTACCGCTCGAGGAGTTCGAACGCCGCCTCCGGGTCGAACTGGCCACCGTTGTACGCGACGACCGGCTTGCCGTAGAACAGGGCCGGAACGACGACGTCGAACAGCGAGGCGATCCAGGCCCACTCGGCCGGCGTCCAGAAGACGTCGCCCGCCTGCAGTTCCATGTTACCGAAGGTGGTGAGAAACAGCGGCAGATGCCCCAACAGCATCCGGTGTGCGTGGCGGACGCCCTTCGGATCGCCGGTCGTCCCCGAGGTGTAGATGAGGATCGCGTCGTCCTCGGCGTCGGTCGCGACGGGGTCGAACTCGCGGGAGTAGTCCTCGATGGCGTCCCAGAGATCCGTCTCGTCCGCCTGCTGGTCGACGTCGCCGACGGTCAGGACGGTCTCGAGGTCGGGAAGGTCCGGTCGGACCTCACGGACGGTCTCTACGTTCGACTCGTCGACGACGGCCGCGACCGCGTCGCAGTCCGCCAGACGGTACCGAACGGCGTCGGGGCCGAACAGGGTCGACAGCGGGACGGACATCGCGCCGAGTTTCCAGCACGCGACGTGGGCGAACACGGCCGCCGGTCGCTGCGGAGTGTTGACGCCGATCCGGTCGCCCGCTTCGACGCCCTGTGCTCGCAGATAATTGGCGAGCCGATTCGTGATGTTCCGGAGTTGCCAGAACGTGTACGTCGTCGTTTCTCCGTCCCCGTCGTCCGCGAACAGGGCGACTCGACCCTTGTCCGTCGCCCACCGGTCACAGACGTACGTCGCCATATTGAACCGATCGGGTACCTCCCACTCGAAGGCCGCCCGAAGCTGCTCGTAGCTGTCCCACTCGTCGTCGTAGAAGTGATACGCGTCCAAGCGTGTGTCGTCGATCATCGTGTCCCATGTACCCCGGTATCAGTAATCACGTTACCGACTGGCAGCTTCGGCTGGCGCTGACAAAACGATTGCCACTAGAGTCCGGGAACTCGGTACTACCAGGTTCCCGTACGAGCGAGCTCTCGGAGGGGACTCCGTTCCGATACCCGATCGGACACACCGTTCCAGCGGCGTACACGGGCCGGGATTTGCTCGATCGGAATCGGCTCGAGCGACTCGAGTGGGGTCACCTCCGCCCGGCAGTCGCCGCCGTTTGCCGGCGGGCCGTCGGAAAGCGGTCGAACTGTCGGCGATCGATAACTGGCCTGTATGGCGCTGAAGACAGCGTTCTCGTTCGATTCGGACCGACGGAGAGACGTCGCGGGAGCGAACGCCGGGGGTGGACCGACCGGCTTCGGTGGCCGGTGTGACCGGTCCGATCACCTCGGCCACCGCACCGTGCTGGAACGACCTGCAGACGCGTGTAGCCGGGACGTCATTTTTGACACCGTCGTTTCCCGAACCTACCCGATCTGAATACTACTATTGAAATAAACATATTGTGAATAGTGTATGAGACGTGCGCCGTCCGTTTCGGTCGAAAGGTGGCCGCACGAACTGGCGGCCGCTGTCGAAAATGCGCGTAGTACGCTACTACCGCCCGAAATCGGTCGGAAAGTCGGAATCGAGTACGCGGACACACGACGGGACCGAGTTCCGTCGTCGTACTCGTTCCGAACGTCCCTGATCGGCACCCACATCGCCATTATCGCAGTTTTTCGGCTTCTCGCAGGCACTTCGGTCTCTTCCTCGACCGAACCGGCGGTCTCGAGAGGTGGGCAGAGACAATTACAAAATTTCGAATATATTCCCAATATGGTCTATTTTCATATGTTATTTCGAGTGCAGCGCTCGCGTGATCGAACGAACGGACGCTCGAAGCAGCGAACCAACGACAGTGGCACTCCACTATCGTTGGTGGAATCGAACTCGATCGGTCTCCGCTACCGACCCACCATCGCGTCGAGAGGGTTCGTCTCGAGTCGTCACCGAGCGAGAGCGGATCGGCGGTTCGGACCGACGAACTCGTGCGGCCGCTCGGAAACCGGGGAACCGATCGACGCGCGTCCCGGATTCGTGCGGCTCTTCCTCGCGCGAGACGAGCGGGCGTTGCACAGCCCGTGATCCGACCGACCGTCAGTTTCACAGTTAAATTACAGCCATATACATGTAATCGCCAGATCGACTCGATCGCCTCGGTTGGCGAACCGGCGTCCCCCGTCGTCCCGGTCCCAGATCGGTGTGGCGCTCAACGTCGCGGTTCGCCGGCCCGACGGACGCGGGTTACGGGTCCGGAAAGTCGATCCCCTCGACCCGAATGATCTCGGCCTCGACGTCCTCGTACAGCGCGCCCCAGCCGCCGATCGAGACGACCTTCCCCTCCGTCTCGAGAAAGAGCGTGACTTGTCCGGCGAGATCCGTGTACGTGGGTTCGTTGGGCAGGCCGAGTCGACTGCCCCACGTCGCCCAGACGAGCTCGCCGTGGAGTTCGACGCGCTCGCCGGTCGCCGTCCGATGGCCGATCACCCGCAGCGTCATCCCCGCGTCGTCGCGGAGCAGCGAGGCGGCGTCGTGGACGAACCGCTCGATGCTCACGTAGGTCGGCACCTGGGTTCGATCGACGTGGAGCCGTTCGTTGTGCGCCCACACACACGTCCGAAAGTACCAGTGCATGATAAACGAGAGGATCTCGTCGCCGATCGTGATCCCGTAGGAGCGGTCGCTGTGGACGTTCGGGGCGAAGAACGCGTACCGGCGGTCGACGATCGCCAGGAACGGCCCCGGAATGGGGCAGCGCCGAACTTCGAGGACGCCGTCGATGTCGGGAACGTCCGTCTCGCCGGCGTCGTAGATCGCGATCTGGATCAGCACGCCGTTCTCGGCCGCGGTCTCGATCGTCGGCCGTAACTCCTCGAGTTGCTCCGGTGTCGCGGCCAGCGCGACGGAGACGGACGATTCGGCGATCGCGTCCCCGGTGCTCCGGAGGACCGTTTCGGTCCGTTTCAGGACGCTGATCCGCGAGTCCTGGGGATCCGGCCGCTCCCAGCGGTCTTCGATCTCGCCGGCGGCGTCCGCGAACATTTCGCTTTTCCGTCGCAGTCGATTGAGGACGTCGACCGGTTCGCGCGGTCGAGCGAACAATCGATCGCGCTCGAGCGTCTCCACGAACCCCTCCTCCTCCAGCGACCGGACGACGTCGTATATCCGGGAGGACGAGACCGACGACTGGTGTGCGATTTCGACGACTGGAGACGAGCCCGCCTCGAGCAGCGTCAGGTACACCTCCGCCTGCTGGCCGGTCAACCCGGCGTCCTCGAGCGCCCCTCGGAGCATCTGTGTATCCATAGATTGTGTCTCGTTTCCGGTCGTACAAAAATCTATGTTCTGCTAGACTCGTTGTTGATAGAACATATGTTCCAAACATATATTATATACGATGATTGTACCGGACATTCCGCTTCCGTCCCTCGATTTGCGTACGGATATTCGTTTTCCACTAGCCGATACACAAACGTATTTGCAAGTCGGCGAACCGGATCAGTCTCGGAAGACGACCGTTGTGCGAGTAAACGGCTGGTTCAGCGGGAGTTACGTCGTGAGTACTCGATGGCTTACAACGCGGTCGGTACCGTCGGCCGGCGTCGGAACGAAAAGATGCGAACGCGGTCTCGACGAGGTGTTACCGTCGCTCGGCGCTCGACTCGACCGTGACGGTCGCCGAACAGCCCTCACAGGAGAGTTCGAACGTCCCCGGCTCGACCGCCGTTCGTCCGCTGGAATCGGTCACGGCGAGCGCGTCGTTGGGAATCGTCACCTCGGCGGTCGTCGACTCACCGGGCGCGAGGCTGACCCGTGCGAACCCGACGTGTTCGCAGACGGGGCGAACCCGCGAACTCACCTCGTCCCGCAGGAAGAAGTCGAGCGAGCGATCGCCCGGCCGGTCGCCGACGTTTTCGACGGTGATCGACGCGGCGATCGATTCGGCGGGGCCGATCCGCGAGTCCGCGACCGACAGGTCCGAACACACGAACTCGGTGTAGCTCTCGCCGTGGCCGAACTCGTAGAGGGGATCGTACGTGTCGGGGTGTTCGTCGGCACCGATCGGCGTCGGGTGCGCGAAGTGGTTGAACGTCGTCAGGAGATCGTCCGCCGAGCGCGGAACGCTGATCGGGAGTCGACCCGACGGGTTGTAGTTCCCGAACAGGACGTCCGCGATGGCCTCCCCGCCTTCGCTTCCCGGATAGTAGGAGTACAACAGCGCGTCGGCGTTGGCGGCGCTCCAGGAGAGCGACAGCGGCCGCCCCGCGATCGCGACGACCACCAGCGGCGTCCCGGTCTCGTGGACCGCCTCGAGCAGGTCGCGCTGGGCTGGGGGCAACTCGAGTTGGGATCGGGTCGGGAAGCTTCCGGTCGGCCCGACGAGTTCCCGCGGACCGAACTCGTGGTAGTACCACCCTTCGCCGACGGCGACGACCGCCACGTCCGCGTCGGCCGCCGCGTCCGCGGCCGCGTCGAGGTCCCGTCGTTCCCGGAGGGTTGCGCCCTGCTCGTAGCGGACCGTCAGCTCGTCGCCGGCCCGCGTTTCGAGTCCGTCGAGGATCGTCGATCCGGACGCCGGGTCCGGTTCCTGAACGCTCCACCCGCCGTACTGGTTGCGGAGCGACGCAGCGTTCGGTCCCGCGACCAGAATCGAGTCGACGTCCGCGGACAGCGGGAGCACGCCGTCGTTCTCGAGGAGCGTCTGGGATTCGCGGGCCGCTCGCAGCGCGGCCGCCCTGTGGGCCGACGAGCCGATCGTGGTCCGGACCGTCTCGACGTCGACGTACGGGTCCTCGAAGAGGCCGAGCGACGCCTTGAGCGCGAGGATCCGAGCGACGGCCTCGTCGAGTCGCTCCTCCGAGAGCTCGCCCGACTCGACGAGGTCCCGAACGTGGGCCGCGTACTCCTCGCGGCCGATCGAGATCAGGTCGAGCCCGGCCTCGATCGTCGTCCGCGCCGAGTCGCGCTGGGTGGCCGTCACGCGGTGGTCCTCGTGAAGGTGGTCGATCCCGCCCCAGTCCGAGGCCACGGGGCCGTCGAATCCGAGCCGCTCGCGCAGGAGTTCGGTCAGATACCGCCGCGAGCCGTGGGCCGGCTCGCCGTCGATCGAGTTGTAACACGGCATCACCACCGACGCACCGGCGTCGATCGCCTCGACGAACGGCGGGACGAACAGCTGGTGGATCGTGCTCGGGGACCGGTCCACCGCCGCGGCGTCTTCGCCGCCCGCGGGGTCGCCGTAGGCGGGGAAGTGTTTCGCCGTCGCGGCGACGCGCGGACTCCCCTCGTCGGACTCGAGGCCGCGGACCGTTTCCCGGGCGAACGTCCCGCACAGCAGCGGGCTCTCGCCGTAGGTCTCGAACGTTCGTCCCCAGCGCGGGTCCCGGGCCACGTCACACGTCGGACCGTAGTTGAGCGTCGCGCCGGTCGCCCGCATCTCTGCCGCCGTGATCTCGCCGGCCGTCCGCGCGAGCGCGGGGTTGCGGGTCGCGGCAACCCCGAGCCCATGGGGAAACACCGTCGCCCCGTCCACGTACGCGTGTCCGTGAACGGCGTCGACGGGGAGCAACAGGGGGATTCCGTGGCGCGTCTCCTCGAGTGCGACCCGCTGGAGCCGGTTTGCGATCTCGGCGACCCGCTCTGGATCGTGATACGTGGAGACGCCGATTCCGAACGCAGCGATCGTTCCGACGCCCGCATCGCGGACGAGCGCCGCCGCGTCATCGACGTTCAGGTCGACGTCGCCCATCGATCCGACGAACGCGCCGACGAGTTGTCCGGCCTTCTCGGCCAGCGTCATGCGCTCGAGATCGGGTACTGGACAGTCCTCGCTCTGGGAAGCGGTCTCTGAACCGGTCATTCGGTTTTTCAGTCGTCCGGACGGCTCTTAAAATTAGGTGTCGCGGGCCCGCCGGGGCGACCTCAATCGGAGGATGCGGACGGCCCGTCGGTCGGTTCGTCCGCTCCGGTGAGCGACGGCGTCGACCAGTACTCGTGGTCGTCGAGTTCGCGGAAGCACGCCACCTCGTGGTCGGAGCCCGCATCGACGGGGGCGGGGCTGGCTCGCCGGCACGCTTCGCGCGCCTCGGGACACCGCGTGTGGAACCGGCACCCGCTCGGCGGGTCCGTCGGATCGGGAACGTCGATCGTTCGAACCGGCGGCTCCGCCGCGTCGGTCCCGGCGTGGAGATCCGGCGTCGCCCACCGGAGCACCTTCGTGTAGGGGTGTTTCGGGTTATTGATGACCTGCTCTGCGGGGCCGATCTCGACCAGCTGGCCGAGATACATCACGCCGATTCGGCCGCCGGCGTGAGCGGCCAGGTATCGCGCGTTCGAGAGGTCGTGAGACACGAACACGAACGACGTGTCGAACTGCCCCTGCAACTCGAGCAGCAGGTCCATCATCTCGACGCGCAGGGAGACGTCCAGCGCCGAGATCGCCTCGTCCGCCAGGATCAGGTCGGGGTCCATCAGCAGCGCGCGGACGAGCGCGACCCGCTGTTGCTCGCCGCCCGAGAGCTGGTGGGGGTACCGCCCGGCGTAGTCGTCCGGCGGCGTCATCCCGACCCGCTCGAGCATCGATCGCACCTCTCGGCGACGGTCGCCGGCGCTCATCCCGGACTGCCAGCGCTTGAGTGGTGCCTCGAGGATCTTCATCACTCGGCGGTTCGGGTTGAGCGCGCTGCCGGGGTCCTGGTGGATGATCTGGAGCGACCGCCGGATCTCGTCGTAGGGGATGTCGACGTTGCCGCGGCCGTCCTTCGCGTCCCAGATGTCCTGGCCGCGATAGCGGACGCTCCCGCCGGTCGGCCGCTGGAGCCCGATCGTCGTCTTCCCGAGCGTGGTCTTCCCGCAGCCGGACTCCCCGACGAGGGCGATGACGTCGTTTTCCTCGATGTCGAGCGAGACGCCGTCGACGGCCCTGACGACTTCGGGGTCGCCGAAGTCGAACAGGCCCTGGCTCTCCTCGAAGTGGACCTCGCACTCCTCGAGCGAGACGAGCGGGGCCCCGCTCATCGGCGCTCCTCCGTGATCGACGCCCCCGGGTCCTCGTCGAGCCTCTCGCCGGTGAAGGGGACCGCCTCGGCCGCGTCTTCCCAGTGGAAACACGCGACGTCGTGGTCCGGACCGGCCCGCGTGAACGCCGGCTCGTCGGCGACGCAGGTCTCGTCGGCAAGCGGACACCGCGGGCCGTACGTACATCCCTGCGGGACGTCCACCGGGTCCGGCGCGGCTCCCTCGATCGACTGCATCTCTTCGAGCGGCGCGTCGAGGTTCGGCGTCGCGTTCAACAGCGCCCGCGTGTAGGGGTGGGCGGCGTGCCGGAGGATCTCGTCGGTCGGCCCCATCTCGATCAGTTCGAAGGCGTACATCACGGCGATCCGATCCGCGAGTTCGGCGACCAGCGGCAGATCGTGCGTGATGAACACCATCGTCAAATCGTACTTCTCCCGGAGGTTCTCGAGCAGGGAGAGGATCGACCGCTGCATCAGCAGGTCCAGCGCCGCCGTCGGCTCGTCCATCACGAGCACGTCCGGCTCGAGGACCAGCGACAGGGCGATCAGCGCCCGCTGTTGCATGCCGCCGCTGAGTTCGTGCGGGTAGGAATCGAGGATGCGCTCGGGCTCGAGGTAGAGGTCCGAGAGCAGTTCCCGCGCCCGCTCCATCCCCGCCTCGACGTCGTCGTCGTGGGCCTCGAGGGTCTCGACGAAGTGTTCGCGGACGCCCATCGTCGGGTTGAACGAGCTCATCGCGCCCTGGAACACCATGGAGATCTGCTCCCAGCGCAGCCGTTTCAGCTGTCGATCGCTGAGCCCGAGGACGCCGACGGGGTCGCCGTCGTCGGGGTAGTAGGTGATGTCGCCGGAGAGGACGCCGGGGTCGACCACCGCGTCGAGCATCGCGGACGCGAGCATCGACTTGCCGCTGCCGCTCTCCCCGACGACGCCGAGGATCTCGCCGCGCTGGACGTCGAGGTCGACATCGTCCAGAACGCGGGAGACGCCCCGCTCCATCTCGAAGGAGACCCGGGCGTCGCGGATCTCGATGATTCGGTCGCTCGTACTGTCCGTACTGTCTGTGCCGTGTGTCGTCCGCGTGGATTGTGTCTCTTGCTCGGTCATTGTTCAGGCCGGTGGATTGACTTCGTGGTCGGTGTCGTCTTCCCGGACTGTCTCGCCCGCGTGGCGCGTTCGGACGCGCGGGTTGAACAGCCTGTCAGTCCCCTGTGAGAGGAGGATCAGTGCCATCGACAACAGGACGATCGGAACCATCGGGGCGACGAGCATGTACGCCTTGCCCGAGACGGTGAGGGCGTTGTACAGGTTGTACGCCCAGTCGAGCATCACGCCCCAGTTCTCGGCCATCCCGCCGCCGAGCAGCCCCAGGTAGTACAGCGCGATGCTGTCGTAGATGACCCGTCGGGCCGCGTAGACGAAGTTGACGGTGATGTACGGCATCAGGTTCGGCAGGATGTCCTTCCGGATGATCTGCGGGGTGGAGATCCCCATCGTGCGCGAGGCCTCGACGTAGGACTTCTCGCGCAGGGACAGCACCTGCGAGTGGATCGTCCGCGCGAGGCCGGCCCAGATGTTGATCGTGATGAGAATTCCGACGACGTACGGCGACGACGGCTGGATGATCGCGACGAGCACGACGACCAGCGGCAGGCCGGGGATCGACATCGCGATGTCGACGATCGTGTTCAAGACGGACTCGACGGTCCCGCCCTTGTAGCCGGAGACGGTTCCGACCACCGTGGCCATCATCGTCGAGAAGACGCCGCCGGCGAGGACCATCTGCAACATGCTGGGCGTCGCCCAGAGGATGGCCGAGAGGATGTCGACGCCGTTGTCGAACGTGCCGAAGGGGTGCTGCCAGTTCCGGAACGGCCGCACGCTGCGCCGTTCCTCGTCGACCCCGACCGGACTCCGCGGCGCTTCGAGTTCCCAGGGGGAGCCGACGACCCGAAGCACGTCGTTCAGCAGAGTGTAACCGGCTTGGTGGAGCCAGACGAGGACGGCTGTCGCGACGAATCCGCCGAGGATGATCAGCGCGACTTTCGTTCGCCAGTCCGACCACGCCACTTTGAACGGGGCGACGACCGACTCGTCGACGGTTTCCCGAGCGCGCTGGCGACGGGTGACGACCGTGGCCGCCGAGTCGCCGAACATGCCGCCGGAGCCGCCGTCGGTGCGACGGTCGCCGTCCGCGTCGCCGCGACCGTCCTCAGTACGCTTCACCTTGCTCACCCGATTTGATCCGCGGATCCAGCATACTGTAGGTCATGTCCGCAACGAACGTGGCGATCACCACGCACACCGTGATGACGATGAACGTGCCCATCATCAGTGGGATGTCGTTGGCGTCTATCGCTTCGTACATCCAGTAGCCGACGCCGTGGTACTGGAAGATCTGCTCGAGCACCACCGACGATCCCAGCATGAACCCGATCGAGAGCAACAGGCTGGTGTAGAGGGGGAGGATGGCGTTGCGTCCGACGTATCGGAGCGCGATCCGTCGCGAGGAGAGGCCGCGAAGTTCGGCGACCCTGACGTAGTCCTCCCCGAGGGTCTGGATGCTGTTGCCCCGCATCGAGAGGGCGAGCAGTCCGTAGCCGGTGACGATATACGACAGCGCCGGCAGCGTCGCGTGTCTGAGCGCCCCCCCGACGAACGCGAGGGTGAAGCCGGGGTCGACTCGCGGCGGCTGCCGTCCGCGCGGCGGGAACAGCTCGAGGATCGGCGCGTCGCTGTGGCCGACCCAGAGGATCAACAGGAACGCGGCGACGAAGTAGGGTATCGAGGTCGTGACGATCCCCACGAATGTGTTCACGAGGTCGAACCACGATCCTTCCCGGTAGGCCATGATCGCGCCGAGCGCCAGGGAGACGGCGAACATCCCGAGGGTCGCGAGCGACATCACGAGGAGCGTCCAGGGGACGGCCTCGGAGAGCGTCGCGGTGACGTCCTGACCGGCCACGAAGGAGTAACCGAGGTTGCCGTCGAGCAGTGCCGACATGTACGTCACGTACGCCTCGACCACCGACGCGTCCGGGTCGAACATGAGCCGGCTCTCGATCGATTGCCGCACGACCTCCGGGTCGATGTTACTGTTCTGGACGATCCGGTCGACCATGTGATCGACCAGGGATCCTGGAACGTTCCACGCCAGGACAAACGCGATCGTCACGACCGCCCAGAGCGTGAACAGTGCTTGTCCGGTCCGCTTGAGATACCAGTTCATAGCGAAGGGAGAGAGCAACCGTCGGTCAGTCGTCGAACTTCATCAGGCCGGGCGTGTCGTACCCCTCGAGGCTCTCGTCGACCTTCGGGAGCCACCACATCGGCCAGTAGGAGTAACAGTGCGGCGAGTCGTCGGGGATCTCGAACCGATCGCCGTTGACGAACGACTGCTCGTACTTCTCCATGACGTAGATACAGGGCACGTCCTCGTTGACGACACGAGCCAACCGTTCGACGATCTCCCGTTGCTCGGATTCGTCCGTCGTCGTCGCGAGCGTGTCCAGTTCCGTTTCGATATCGATCGTCTCCCCGTCGAGGTCGACCTCGGACGGGTAGTTCGCGAAGTGACCGTCGGTATCGCGCAGCCGGTTGCGAAGAATGTAATCCAGCGAGAAGTACGGGTGGTTCATGCGCGGCGCACCCCCCTCCGTGTGCTGGTCGACGAAGAGGTCGGGACCGGACCCCGCGTAGCTCCCCGGCCCTTCGGATCGGGGATCGGTCGACGCGTCCCAGCCGGCTTGATTGAGGTGGTCGACGATGATTCTGGCCGCGTCCGCCCAGTCGGACCAGGTCTGCGGGTACGTCAGCTCGATCCCGATCTCGCCCATCTCGTAGCCGGCCTCGTCGAGCAGTTCTTCGGCGCGGTCGGGATCGTACTCGTAGACGGTGAACCCGTCCGGCTCGGTGGAGCCGAGCCAGTCGTCAACGCTGGCCCACGTGAGTCCGGTCGGTGCGGGATGGTGGCTGACCTTCGTGCTCTCACCGATCGTTCCGATCACCCCCTCGCGATCGATCGAGTGGTACAGCGCCTGTCTGACCGCCCGCTGGTCCCAGGGCTCCTCGTCGTGATCGAACCAGATAGCCATCCCGAAGCCCCCGGGAACGCGGAACTCGTGGATGTCGTCCGGGAACTGTTCGAGAACCTCCGGGGGAGCGAACAGGCTGTGTTGCCCGTCGGTTTCGCCGTTGATCAGCGACTCGTGGGCGCTGTTGTTCCCGTCGCGGAACTCGACCCGGTAGCCGTCCCAGTTGTACCGGTCGGCCAGGTGGTGATCGGCGTAGTCGTCGAGTCCGTCGCGGGGCTCGGTCTGTGAGTACGTGTCGTTGTGTTCCGTCAGCGCGATCGGCCCCGACGGATCGGGTTCGTCGATTTCGATACCTGCGGGATCCTCCTCCCAGTTCTCGCCCTCGAAGGTTGCCGGCGAGTACGCCGCCCGTTCGGGCAACAGCGCGTACTCGATGAGGTCCGGGTTCGTTCCCTCGGGATAGGAGACCGTCAGCTCGTAGTCGCCGGTCGCTTCGACGTCGTCGATGAACTGCCAGACCGGCTGATCGGCCGCCTCGAGGACCTCGAGCTGGAAGACGAGGTCCTCGGCGGTGACGTCGTCACCGCTGCCCCACGTGAACTCCTCGGAGAGCGTGAGCGTCAGTTCGCCGTCGTCGTGTGTCCACTCGCGAACGAGGTGCGGGTGGAACTCGTCGTCGTCGACCAGATACTGGGTCCACTGGGCGAACAGCCCGAACTCGTCGTGCGGAATCTCCCAGCCGACGAGAGGGTTCCAGTGATAGTTGCTGGCCGGAAAGTCGGCCTGGGTACCGACGAACCAGTTGCCGTCATCACCACTACCGCCGCCGAGACAGCCGGCGACCGCAGCGACACCAGTCGCACCCGTGAGCGATACGAATTCTCTTCGGGATACTATATCGCTATAGTCCCCACTTGTTTGGCTGCGAACCATACGGTCCCTTAGTCAATGTTGAACATACATAAGTGTAGGGATGTGTTAAGGGGAACTATATTGCGGGGGCGCACAGTGGCGTGTCGCACCGCACACCGAACGTCCCGGCCCGTTCGACGACACGAGACGCGGTAACGAAACCAGCGACGGCGAACGCCCCCGTTCAGGACGACTCGGCGAGCCAATCGGCGGTGTCCGCGGCCAGTTCACCGAGCTCACCGTCGCCGTCATCGGCCACGTCTCGAAGCGGTCCGACCGCGTCCGTCGCCTCGGCGAAGCCCAGCGCACGGACCGCGTGTGCGCGGACGAACTCGGCGTCGTCCTCGAGTCGGTCGATCAACGGGCCGATCGCCGGCTCGACGACTGTCGGATCGGCTTTGGCGACGTTCGCGACCGCGTCGATCGTCGCCGCGCGAGCGAGGGGCGGGTCGTTCGAGAGGGCGGGCGCGAGTTCGTCGATCCGGTCGGCGATCGCGTCGGGCTCGAGCGCCGTGACTTCGACCAGCGCGTGCGCCGCGAACTCCCGTATCCCCCTCGTTCGCGCCTCGTCTTTCGCGATCTCGTCGCGTCGGGACGCCAGCAGGTTCGCGATCGACGCTCGCCGTTCCTCGGGAACGTCCTGCAGTTCCGTCGCATCGGGTGCCCACACCGTCGGCGGATCGACCAGCACGTCGAGGAGCCGATCCGCCTCCGGCACGAACCCGGCCGGATCCGACTCGAGCAACGGCCCCAGCGCCCGTGCCGCCCTGTAGCCGGTTCGTGGCGGGTGCTCGTCGAGCGTCTCGACCAGCGTCGGGAGCGCCGGCCGGACCGCGTCGGGACGGTCGGCCGCGATCGTCCCGAGGACGGCAGTGGCGGTGCTCCCCGCCACGGAAAACTCGTCGTCCAGACAGTCGATGACGCGGTCGGCGATCGCCGCCACGCGGTCGGCGTCGTCGTTCGCGACGAGGAGTAGACACCGCAACGCAACGTTGCGGACCTGCCCCTGGTCGGCGTCGAGCAGCGCGACGACCCTGTCGATATCGACGTTTTCGGGCTCGTTCCGTGCAGTCTCGAGGATAGGCTCGTCGTCCGGAACCTGTGTGGGCATAGCTAGCGCACACCAGCTACAGGTAAAAGAACGCTACGGTTCAACTCGCCAACGAGAGGTGGGATCGGACTGGTCGGCGCGGACGAGCGGCGGACGCGCTCCTCAGAGCCGATTGCAGTGGCGGAGAACGACGGCGAGCCCGACCCAGGTGACGCCGAGAATGGCGAAGACCATCACCGAGACGACGAACGCCCCCTCGGACTGATCGCCGAGTACCATCGCCGCCAGGTTCAACACCCCCATCACGGTGACAGCGACGAGCATGAGATAGAAGATCGCCGCGTGATCGCAGACGATGGTCCAAAACTCCTCGTACGCGCTCATCGTCTCGCCTCCACCGGCGAATCGACGTCTCCGGACATACCGATCCGTCCTCACTAGTCGGTATTAAAACATACCGCTCAGGAGGTCCGTAGCGGCGGCGCCGACGACCGGGCCCCTCGGCCTGCCGACGGTCGAACGGTTGCCGAGAGATCCCCGAATCGACGTCGGACCGCTGCAGTTCGTCCGGCGTCCGGTTACGGGACGATCGGGGCCAGCAACGGTTCGCGAGACACGAGGAGGACGACGTTGTTGCTCGCGAAGAGTGCGTAGAGGACGACGACGCTCACCACGAAGCCGACGTCGAGCGGTCTCGAGAGGACGTACCCGATACCGATCACGAATCCAGCGTAGATGAGGGCGGCGAGAACGACGCCAGCGAGCCCGAAGAGATCGTAGAGGAAAACCGTCACGGGATTCAGTTCGTACGCGTACGGGACGGTAAAGAACAGGACCGTCGCCACGAGGTCGACGAACCAGACGCCGAAAAAGGTGGCTCGGAGTCCGCTGGTCCCCGGCCGATCCAACCGCCGTTCGGACGCGCTCGTGATCGTCATACGAGAACGAACGGGTTTCCGCGGGGTAGGCGTGTTACTTGCGGATTATGGGCGTGTGGGACGGTAGTCATCCACAAACCGGCGATCGCAGCGGCGACCGGCGACGCGAAATTGCGGCCGGCGGGCACCTCGAGACGAACCGCGTCGCCCCCGCCGATCGGCGACTATCACTCGGTCCCGGAGAGCGGACAGTCGGTCGGTTTTTCCGGCAGCCGCTGATAGGTCAGCAGTTCGTCGTTCCTGACGACGGCCAGCAAAATATCGCCCTCCGCGATCCCGTCGAAGCGGGTGACCGGAACGACGAGCTGGTCGACGACCGTCTCACAGTCCTCTAACAGGAGAACGACGTGCTGTCCGTCGACGATCCGATCGACGACGCCGATGTATCGGCTCGCCTCGGTCGGCGGGTCGTCGGTGCCGCTCGAGGACGGAGCGAGCGACGGATCGTCGTCCCGGTCCGTTTCGTCGATCCGCGCGACGGCGGTCGAGACGGCGGCGACTCCAATCGAACCGAGGACGCCGACTGTTTGCAGGACGGTTCGCCGCGACGATCGAATCCGATTCGACATACCCTCGTTGGCCGCGGGTTGTCTGATAAACCCTCGGACGGGCCGGTCGCGCCCGATCGACCTCGCCCGGCCGATTTCGGTTCGATCCACCGAGGTACGTGATGTATATCTCTCATTTACCGAATTGTATACTCGAAATTTCAATTGCATATCGGAGGCCGGTGTGAAGAGGACCCAACGCACCCGAGCGATCGTAAGCGACTCGGATGTGATTTTATACGTTTTATACAGGTCTGAAATCTGCAACCACGGTGACGTCAGTCTGAAAAGAGTCGACAGCGTTAGTTCACTCACAGAAGGCGTTTCGGCGCCGATATCGCCAATAACGTGAATCGACTGCGCGGGGACGGTTTTCACCGGTTGTTCCCGTTTCGCACTTACACATAATTGTGATTACTAATTTGTGAATCGTACATCTATCGGAGCGATACTGTCGGTCGATCCGGTTTGACTCGAGAACGAACACGAACCCATAACAGTAGTACGGTTGTTATGCCCCGGCGGCAACTCGTCCGTGGCCGGTCGACTACGGGTCGTCGCAGTCGCAGGCTCCGAGCTCGAGCAGCGTCGCGACGTCGTACTGCCGGCCGCAGTCCTCACAGAGGACTCGCACGTCGGCGAGGACGCGGTGCGAGCCGAGTCGTAGCCGGTCGGTCGCCTGCAGCCGGGCGAGTTTGCTTTCCGTCACCGCCACCGTCCGCTGGCGGAGCCCTTCGATGGTCCGCCCCTCCGTCTCCCGAACGCAGTCGTCCGTATCCGGAACCGATGCGCCCCGGTACTTCGTGAGGTACGATCGAATCGCCCCGTAGGAGACGAACTCGTTCGTCAGCGTCTCGACGTCGACGCCCGCCCGCTCGAGTCGCCGCCTGGCCGCGGTTCGCTCGCCGCGGCTTCCCTCGGTGCCGTCCAAGAGGGCGTACAGTCGGCTGACATCGTCGGTGATCGTGTCGACGCCGGCGTCGGCGAGCGCGGCCCGAAGGAGGCGTTCGTTGAACGAGTCGGCGAGCGTTCGCAGACTCGCACGGTTCTCGGACCGAGTCCATCGAGCCTCGAGTTCGTCACCCACGCCCTCGAGTTCGTACTTCCGAACGAGTCGCAGAACTTTCGGGTCCGGTCCCGGTCCCGTGTGCTGCTCGGTCATCGACTACGATATCCCGGAAGCCCCGGAAAGTCGTTTCGGTGAGAATGACGGGGTCGTTTCAGTATTCGAAGGCCGGTGTTCACTATCCGGATTCGTCGTTCCGAATACCGAACGTTTCGATCGCCGGTCGACCGGAACGATCTATCCTGTGGGAGTCCGTTTCGTCCAGTGAAACGCAAACGGACGGGACGGGTTCGGTTCGGCTGGTCGTCGCGGGCCGCGGATCACAGCGTCTCGACCCCGTCAGCCGTACGCGAGCGTAACTTTGATCTCGCCGGCCTTGTCTCGGAGGGTGGTCGGCAACTCGCCGTGGACGTACTCGTCGGTGAACCGGCTGGTCGGCCCGAACACGGCCAGCGACCCGAGAAAGTCGTCGGCTGGCGTATAGACGGGAACGGCGACGCCGCGGAGCCCCTCCATGTGTTCCTGGTTGTTCACGGCGTACCCCCGGTCGCGGATCCGCTCGAGTTCGTCGAACAGGGCGTCGGAATCGGTGATCGTGTTGGTCGTGGTCGCCTCGAGCCCCGCATCCTCGACGTAGGTCTCGACCGCGTCGTCGTCCCACTCCGCGAGAATGACCTTGCCCGAGGCCATCGAGTGCAGCGGCCGTCGCTGGCCGATCATCGTGTTCGTGAGACTCCCGTAGCGGTGGACGTAGACGGCCTCGTCGTCCTCTTCGACGATGAATACCGCGCGCTCGTTGGTCTCCTGCCCGAGTTCGAACACCGCTCGCTTGGCGGCCGTGTATCCCACCTTCCGGGACCGCGCCTGTTCACCGAGTTCGACGAACCGGAAGCCGACGTAGTAGTCGCCGTCGCGCTCGATTACGTAGCCCAGATCGGTCAGCGTCTGCAGGTGGCGGTAGACCGTACTCTTCGGGAGCGCCGTCCGCTGGGTGAGCTCCGCGATCGAGAGCCCCTCCTCGGCTTTGAGCGCCTCGAGCAGCTCGAACGTTTTCCGCGTCGTCGAAACGCCCGCGCCGTCGGCCTCGAGTTCGTCCCGATCCGTGTTCATATCCGATGCTGTTCGCACTGCGCAATCAATGTTCCGGATGTCGGGACGACCGTGTCGGCATAACGAACAGTCGTCCCGGTTTCGACCGTGAGCCGATCCCGAAACCGAGCGGTCGTCGCCGTGGGAGACGCAGTCGAAAAAAGCGGCCCAGCGGGTCGGGCGTTACTGGTACGCCTGAAGCCCGGTGAACTCCTCTCCGAGGACGAGCGTGTGGATGTCGTGGGTTCCCTCGTAGGTGTAGACCGTCTCCATGTTGGCCATGTGGCGCATCGGCGAGTAGTCGGTGGTGATACCGTTACCGCCGAGCATCTCGCGGGCGATCCGGGCCTGGTTACGGGCCGTTCGAACGTTGTTTCGCTTCGACATCGAGACGTGCTGCGGTCGCATTTCGCCGCGTTCCTTGAGTTCGGCGAGTCGGTGGGCCAGGAGCTGAGCCAGCGTGATCTGCGTGCCCATCTCGGCGAGCTTGCGCTGTTGCAGCTGGAAGCGACCGATCGGACCGCCGAACTGATCGCGGTCTATCGCGTACTGGCGCGCTTCCTCGAAGCAGTCCCGGGCGGCACCGACCGCGCCCCAGGCGATTCCGTAGCGGGCTTGCGTGAGACAGGACAGCGGCCCCTTCATCCCGGAGACGCCGGGCAGAACGTTCTCTTCGGGGACGTGCACGCCGTTCAGTCCGATCTCGCCCGTGATCGAGGCGCGCAGGGACAGCTTCTCGGTGATCTTGTTGGTCGTGATTCCGTCGCGGTCGGTTTCGACCAAGAACCCGCGCACGGAGTCGTCCTCGGCCGAGCGGTCTCGCGCCCAGACGATGGCGACGTCGGCGATCGGCGAGTTCGTGATCCACGTCTTCGAGCCGTGCAGGACGTAGCCGTCGCCGTCACGCTCGGCGTAGGTCTCCATCGCCGACGGGTTCGAGCCGTGTTCGGGCTCCGTCAGTCCGAAGCACCCGATCGCCTCGCCCCGCCCCATCGCCGGCAGCCACTCCTCTTTCTGTTCCTCGCTCCCGTACGCGTGGATCGGGTACATGACGAGCGCCCCCTGCACCGACGCCATCGAGCGTAGCCCCGAATCACCCGCCTCGAGCTCCTGCATCAACAGTCCGTAGGCCGTCTCCGAGACGTTCGGCGAGCCGTACCCCTCGAGGTTCGGCGCGTAAAAGCCGAGCTCACCCATCTTCGGGATGAGCTCCTTCGGGAACGTCCCGTTCTCGAAGTGGTCACCGATGTCGGGCTTGACGTGTTCGTCGACGAACTCCCGGGCAGTGTCCCGGATCATCCGCTCTTCTTGGTCGAGGTCCTCCTCGAGCTGAACGAAATCCAGCATACGTCATACTTTGCCAACGGTGCAATAGGCGTTGCGGTACGTATTATCAAGCGTATGACTCGCCCGTGGAACTGGCGTCGAGTCGGCGGTCCGACGAGCACCGAGGCCGGACGACGGTCGTCGCCCCACTGACAAGACACTGACACGAAAGAAGCCGACGAAGACTGTCTCACGGTGGAGCTGATCGGCAGCGTCCGATGCGGCGATTTCGACAGATAGCGGAAGGATTATAACAAGTAACTATGAAGGTGTGTCCCATGGTGGAAAAGCGAACATCCGTTAGCACGGGTACGACTCGACGATCACTCCTCGCAGCGACCGGCGTCGGCGCTGCGACTGCACTGGCGGGCTGTACCGGGGGCAGCAGCGACGGCGGCCAGACGACCGTCCGAATGCGGACATCGACCTCGAGCACGACGGCCTACGGTGCGAACCAGGGGCTCGCAAGTGCAGTCAACGATCAGACCGACGATCTCTTCGTCGAAGCCCAGACGAGTCAGGGGACGGAAGCGAACATCGGTGCGCTCCAGAGCGAAGACGCCGAGATGGTCTACATCCAGAACTGGTCGGCCTACGACGTCCAGCAGGGTAACGATCCGTACGACCAACTCAACTTCGACATGGTTCAGGTCTTTCACTACTACGACCTGCCGTGGTTCTTCATCACCAACAGCTCGGACCTCGAGACGCTGTCGGACATCGGCGCCGACACGAAGGTGTCGCCGACGCCGAAGGGCTCCGGGACCGCGCCCGCGCTCGAGAAGGCACTCGGCTACGCGGCGAGCGACTACGAGCGCGTCAGCGTCGGCTACGGCAGTCAGGGCAGCGCGATGAACGAGAATCAGCTCGACGTCGGCGTCGGGACGCTGATGAACTTCGCGGCGAACCCGAGCTGGCTCCAGCAGACCGCAAGCGAAGTCGACATGAAGGTCCTCGACGTCGAGGACTCGACCGCACAGGCCTGGCAGGACGACGAGCGGCTCCTCTCCCAGACGGTCGACACCGGTCAGATCGAGAACGCGACGACGCCGGGCGAGATCGCTGCCCCGACCTTCGCGTACAACTTCGTCGCACGTAACGACCTCGATTACGACACCGTCTACGACTTCCTCACGGCGATGCACGAGAAGAAGGCGGAGCTGACGGAGTATCACGGTCTTCTGGCAACCTTCGAGAGCAACGACTTCTGGGTCAAAAACATGTACGACGGGGTCCCGTTCCACCCGGCAGCGGCCGACTTCTACAAGGACGAACTCGGCGTCTGGAGCGAGGACTTCGAGCGAGCCGACGAAAAGTAGTATCGATGCCTCCAACGAATCGGCGTTCCGAACGAGGCGTTCCCCTGCGCACTCTCGACCGTGTCACGTACGCGTTAGGAGCCGGTCTAACGCTGTTTACCCTGCTGTACGCCGTCTCTCTCGTGTTCGGGTGGCCGCTAAAGGGAATTATCGCCCAACCGGAGTGGGTAACGCGGGTCGAACGGTACATGATCCTGTTCTTCGGTATCGGAACGGCGCTGTACTACCTCGATTACGCCCAGGATCGATTCGGTGGGACGGGCGAGGACGCTGAGGACGGCATCGACGCTGCGACAACCCCCGAATCGGTATCGCAGTCGTCGGTCCGGGAGTCCCCCGTGGGCCTCGAGCGAGTGCGTCGCGCCTACGCGGCGATCGACCCCTACGTCGCCATCGCGTTAGCCGTGACGGCGATCGCGGCGACGGCCTACGTCTACATCAATTTCACTCGGCTTCAAGGGGACGCGTTCGTCCTCGGGTACAACACCACCGACCACGTCGTCGGCGGGATACTGATCGCACTGGCGATCGACGTGACTCGGCGAGCGTTCGGAACGGTCATCGCGGGCGTCACCGTTCTCTCGATCCTGTACGCCCACTCGATGGTCGGCACGCAGCTGTTCGGCGTGTTCCGCCACTCGGGAATGAGCTGGCAACAGATCGCTGAAGACGGTGCGATCGGGATCAGCGGCGTCTTCGACCCGACGCTCATGCGGGTCGGATCGACGTGGGTCGCGATCTTCATCATGTTCGCCGGGCTCGCCAAGACCTTCGGCCTGATGGAGTTCGTCCGCGAGATCGGCGAGGAACTCGGGACGAGCCTCCGGACCGGCGTCGTCCAGATCGCTGTCATCTCCAGCATGATCATGGGATCGATCACCGGCAGCGCGGCCGCAAACACCGCGACGACCGGCAGCTTCACGATCCCGATGATCAAGGATCAGGGCGTCAGCGACGACGTGGCCGCCTCGATCGAGGCGGTTGCCTCCGCGGGCGGTCAGATGCTCCCCCCGGTGATGGGCGTCGCGGCGTTCCTGATGGCAGACATCATTCAGGTCCCGTATCTGGACATCGTCAAGGCCGGCGTCATTCCGGCGGCGTTGTTCTACTTCAGCGTCTGTCTGGCCGTCCACTTCGCGATCCTCAAGTCCGGCTGGATCTCGAGCGAGCTGACGCCGTTCAACTGGCGGCTCTTGCTTCGGGGATTACACTTCACTATCCCGATGGGCGTGCTCCTGGTGACGCTCGTGGTGCTCCGGTACTCACCGTTCGCGGCGGGGATGTACACTATCTTCACGACCATCGGTGTGATGTACGTCCGGAACCTCGTCCTCAGATACCTCGACGTCGATCTCGAGGACGGTATCGAGATCGAGATGAGCGGTGTCTCGGGCGACGAAATGGCCGCAAGCGTCGCCAGGACGACCAAACAGACGCTCGACGGACTCAAGGAGGGCGGCACCGACATGGCACCGCTGGTCGGTGTGCTCGCGGCGATGGGCGTGATCATCAAGCTGCTCGAGGGGACCGGGTTGACGGCCCGTGTCGCGACGAGCATCATCGGGATGAGCGAAGTGAGCCTCTTCGGGCTCGGCGGGGGACTGTTCGTCGTGTTGTTCCTCGCGATGGTCGCCAGCATCCTGTTCGGGCTGGGAATGCCGACGCCCGCGGCGTACATCCTGGTGGCCATCCTGGTCGCCAAACCGATCACCGATCTCGGAACGCCGGTCATCGCGACGCACATGTTCGTGTTCTACTTCGCGATGCTGTCGGCGATCACGCCGCCGGTCGCGATCTCGGTGGCAGTCGGCGCGCGCATCGCGGACGCGAGCTTCCTCCAGTCGTGCAAACAGGCGCTCCGACTCGGAGCGCCCGGGTTCGTCATCCCCTACGCCTTCATCGCGAACGACAGCCTCATCTACTGGTCGAGCGAGACGCTGCTCGCGTTCCCCGCGGTACTCGCCGGCACCGTCGGCCTGATCGTCGCGACGATCGGCTTCGACGGGGCACGCGATCTCTCCGCGCCGGTCCGCGCGCTCTACATTATCGCCGCGCTCGGCGCGATGTTCGGACCGATCGTCCACGTCGCCGTCCAAATCGTCGCCGCGGCGGCCATCGTCGCCACGCTACTGCACGCCCGCTTCGTCATCGGGTACGAGTTGCCGAGCGGAAGCGACACCGACTCCGAGGTCGAGGCGACGCTCGACTGATCGCGACCCCGACGGGTCGCCCGAACCCCCGTTCTCGAGAACAACCGAAGTAAATGGAATGCGCGAGTGACAACCCTTTAGTGGGATTCAGACGACCCTTTCACAAGGTATGACAAACCTCGTGACAGACGTCGCCGAGACGGTGGACGCGAACCCGGATTCGGCTGCAATCGCATATGAGGGGACCGAACTGACCTACGACGAGTTCTGGGAGCAGGCCGGCCAGTTCGCGCAAGCGCTCGAGAACCGCGGCATCGGCGAGGGCGACCGCGTCGGGATCTACCTGCCGAACCTGCCGCAGTTCGTCACGGCGTTCTACGGGACGCTTCGCGCCGGCGGGATCATCGTCCCGATGAATCCCCAGTACAAGGCCCGCGAGATCAGCCACATGCTGGGCGACAGCGGGGCGAAAGCGGTCGTCGCGCTGGCCGACCTCGTCCCGAACGTCCTCGAGGTCCAGGACGACACCGACGTCGAACAGGTCGTCAGTGTGGGTGCCGACGTCGACGGTGCCACCGAGTTCGACGCGTTCCTCGCGGACGACACCAAAGCGGTCGTCGACCGCGCGGACGACGACGTCGCGGTCCAGCCCTACACGTCGGGGACGACCGGCACGCCGAAGGGCGTCCTGCTGACCCACCACAACCTCGCCTTCACGACGCGGGCCAACGCCGACGTTCCGCCGGGCGGCTTCCAGGCCTCCGACCGGCTCATCGGCACCCTGCCGCTGTTCCACATCTACGGCATGTCCGTCGTGATGAACGGCGCGATGTACAGCGGCGGCACCTACTACCCCGTCCCCGAGTGGGACGCCCCGTCGGTGATGGACCAGCTCGAGGACGACGAGATCACGATCATGTTCGCCGTCCCCGCGATGTTCAACGACATGATCAACCAGCCCGACGCCGAGTCCTACGAGTTCGAGGCGCTTCGATTCGCCAACTCCGGCGGCTCGAGCCTGCCGATCGAGGTCCTCGAGCGGTTCGAGGAGCTCTGGGGCGTCCAGCTCAACGAGGGGTACGGCCTGACCGAGACGAGTCCGGTCACGCACGCGAACACGGACGACGCTCGACGAAAGGGTAGTATCGGGCGACCGCTCGAGGGTGTCGAGGCGAAGATCGTCGACGAGAGCTTCGACGATATCCCCCGCGTCGAGGAGGGGCCGATCGACGAGGAGGAGGCCGATCTCCACGAGATCACGGGCGAACTCGTCATCCACGGGCCGAACGTGATGAAGGAGTACTACGGCCTGCCCGAGGCCAACGAGGAGGCCTTTACCTACGAGGACGGCAAACGGTGGTTCCACACCGGCGACATCGGCTACTGGGACGAGGATGACTTCTTCTACGTCGTCGACCGCGAGAAGCACATGATCGTCACGGGCGGCTACAACGTCTATCCGCGGGAAGTCGAGGAACTCCTCTTCGAACACGAGGACGTCGCCGACGCCGCGGTGGTCGGGATTCCGGACGACCGCCGCGGCGAGACGGTCAAGGCCTTCATCGTGCCGACGCCCGACGCCGAGGCGACGCCCGAGGACATCAAGCAGTACTGTCTGACCAACCTCGCGGAGTACAAACACCCCCGCGAGGTCGAGTTCGTCCAGGAGCTTCCTCGGACGACGACCGGCAAGGTGCAGAAGTTCGAGCTCCGCGACGAGTAATCGCCCCCTCGATCGGGGGTTGGCTGCCGACCGGCGATCGGCTCACCCGCCCGTTTCCACTCTCACAACTCGTCCGACGGCACATTAACAAAAACAAATTTCGGGCATATCCGAAGCTACTTTGTAAGACGACCCCAAGCAAACTATTATGGCATTCCAGCTATCCGCTGAGCACGAGGCGATCCGTGACGCCGTCCGCGAGTTCGGCGAAAACGAGATGGTGCCGGTCGCCGAGGAACACGACCGGGAGCACAAGTACCCCGAAGACCTCCGCAGGAAGGCCGCCGAATACGACTTCGTCGCGCCGAACATTCCGATCGAGTACGACGGCGCCGGGATGGACAAGATCTCCTCGACAATCGTCACCGAGGAACTCTGGCGCGCCGACCCCGGAATCGGCTCCGCGGTCGGCTCCGCCGGCTTCGGGACGGACATGATCATCGAGTTCGGCGACGAGTGGATGAAAGAGGAGTGGCTGCCCAAGATCGCCAACGGCGAGACGGCCTCCTGTTCCATGATCTCCGAGCCCGCCCACGGCTCGAACGTCGCCGGCATCGAGACGGTCGCCGAGAAGGACGGCGACGAGTACGTCCTCAACGGGAACAAAATGTGGATCACCAACGGTACCGTCGCCGACGTCGGCGTGCTGATGGCCAAGACCAGCCCCGACGAGGGCCACCGGGGTATCACCGCCTTCCTCGTCGAGATGGACACCGACGGCGTCTCGACAGAGAAGATCACCAACAAACTCGGCATTCGCGCCTCGGACCTCGCCGAAGTCGTCATCGACGACGTCCGGGTTCCCGAGGAGAACGTCATCGGCGAGGTCGACAAGGGCTTCTACCAGCTGATGGAGTTCTTCGCCTCCGGTCGCACCAGCGTCGCCGCGCAGGCCGTCGGTGCCGCCCAGGGCGCGCTCGACGCCGCCATCGAATACGCCAACCAGCGCGAGCAGTTCGACCAGAAGATCTCCGAGTTCCAGGCCATCCAGCACAAGATCGCCGAGATGGCCACCAAAGTCGAGGCCGCCCGCTCGCTGACCTACCGCGCCGCGACCCAGGTCGAGCAGAACAACCAGGACGTCGCCGCGCAGTACTCGAGCATGGCGAAGTACTTCGCCTCCGAAATTTCGGTCGAAGTCGCCGACGAGGGTATCCAGGTCCACGGCGGCTCGGGGTACGTCACGGACTACCCCGCCGAGCGCTACTACCGCGACGCCCGCATCACGAAGATCTACGAGGGCACCAGCGAGATCCAGAAGAACATCATCGCCGACCAGATCCTCTAGACGGCGCTCGAGGGGTCACGGAGCACGGGATCGACGGCGAACGCCTCGGCATCGTTTCGTTCGACGGTCGCGTAGGTGGCCGGCCGTGTCTCTCGTCCGTTCCGAAACGGGGGTGCGAACGCGGCTCGAGCCGGGTCGGTCGTCACCGCTCCGGGACCCGAAGCTCGACGGCCGCCCCCTGTCCGTAGCCGACGCACATCGTCGAGAGGCCCAGCCCGCCGCCCCGGCGCCGGAGTTCGTGGATCAGGGTGACGGGGAGGCGAGCGCCCGACGCGCCCAGCGGGTGGCCGATGGCGATCGCGCCGCCGTTGACGTTGAACCGATCGTCGTCGAAGCCGAGTTCGTCCCGGCAGTAGATCGTCTGGCTGGCGAAGGCCTCGTTGAGTTCGATGAGATCGTAGTCGTCGGCGTCGCGGCCGTTTCGCTCCCAGATGCCACGGACGGCGGGCACCGGGCCGATTCCCATCACCGTGGGGTCGACGCCGGCGACGTTGTGGTCCTCGATCTCGGCCAGGATCTCGAAGTCGCGGTCCTCGGCGAACGCCCGGCTCGTGAGCAGGACCGCTGCAGCGCCGTCGGAGACCTGCGAGGCGTTGGCGGCGGTGACGGTGCCGTCCTCCTCGAAGGCGGGCGGCAGGCTCGCGATCTTCTCTTTCGTCGTGCCGGGACGGAGTCCCTCGTCCTCGGTGACGGTGCCGTCCTCGGTCTCGATCGGGACGATCTCCTCGTCGAACGTGCCGTTTTCGGTGGCCTCGACCGCGCGTTGCTGACTCCGGGCACCGTACTCGTCCTGTGCCTCGCGGGAGATGTCGTACTCGCGGGCGACCTTCTCGGCGGTCTGGCCCATCGCGAGGCCGGCCGCGTCGTACTGCTCGGCGATTCCGGCGTAGGAGCCGATCCCCTTCCGCCGCTCGTTGCGGGACATGTTCTCGACGCCGCCGGCGACGATGACGTCGAGCTGGCCCGCCCGGATCGCGTCGCTCGCGCTCATGATCGCCTCCGCCGAGGAGGCACAGAGCCGGTCGATAGTCGTGCCGGGGACGTTCTCGCCTAGCTCCGACAGGAGGGCGATGACCCGCGCGATGTTGTTGCTCTGCTCGTTGACCTGCTTGGCACAGCCCCACCTGACGTCGTCGACATCGTCGCCGGAGAGACCGGTCCGCTCGAGCATCGCGTTCACGAGCGGGACGGACAGCTCCTCGCTGCCGGTGTCGGCGAAGACGCCCCCGTGTTTCCCCTGCGGGGTCCGGACTGCCTGTACGATAACTGGCTGGCGATCGCTCATTGGTACTCCGTGACTCGCGCTCCGGCACTAAAGTAGCACCGTTCTCCGCTATTCGCCCGTCGAGACGCCGCCGACGCGAGGTCGGGACGAGCCCTCGTCCGTTCGAGCCGAGTCGTCGCCGTCGGGGACGACCAGCGCCGACGTTCGCCCGAAAGGGAACGCTTTTGATCGTTTCCGCAGAGGGTCCGCACATGCAAATCGCAGTCCTCGGAGCCGGCAGTATGGGGCACGGAATCGCACAGGTCTCCGCGATGGCGGGCCACGACGTGGTCCTGCGGGACATCGAGGACGGGTTCGTCGAGGACGGCCTCGAGGGGATCCGCGACAACCTGCAGGGCGGCGTCGACCGGGACAAACTCACCGAAGACGAGATGGACGCGGTCCTCGAGCGGATCGAAGGCACGACGGATCTCGAGGCGGCCGTCGCGGACGCCGACCTCGTCGTCGAGGCGGTCCCCGAGGACATGGCTCTGAAACAGGAGGTGTTCGCGGACGTCGAGGCGGCGACCGGCGAGGACACCGTCATCGCCTCGAACACCTCCTCGCTGTCGGTGACGGAGATGGCCAGCGCGCTCGAGCATCCCGAACGAGCCGTCGGTCTGCACTTCTTCAATCCGCCCCACATCATGGATCTGGTGGAGATCGTCGTCGCCGAGCAGACCGACGACCGGACCGAGGCGTTCGCCGTCGACTACGTGCGGGACATCGAGAAGGAGGACGTCGTCGTCCGCGACACGGCCGGCTTCGCCACCTCGCGGCTCGGCCTCGCGCTCGGACTCGAGGCGATCCGGATGGTCGAACAGGGGGTCGCCAGCCCCGCCGATATCGACGAGGGGATGTCCATCGGCTACGGGCATCCGATGGGGCCGCTCGAGCTGACCGACCACGTCGGCCTCGACGTGCGCCTGCACATCGCCGAGCACCTCCGCGAGGAGCTGGGCGAGCGATTCAAGCCGCCCCAGTCGCTGCGCCGGAAGGTCCGGGCAGGTAACCTCGGCAAGAAGACCGGCGAGGGCTACTACGTCTGGGAGGACGGCGAGCGGGTCGGCATGAGCGGCGACTGGGGCAAGGAGTGAGTTTGCAGCACCCCACCCCGCTCGCGACGACCCCTACTAGTTAGGCACGACGCTTGTTTCCGCTCCCCTGGTAGCTATCGGCACCGTCCGACCGGTCGGACGGCCGGCCCCGGGGGCGCACGTGGGAAAACGACGGGGCCACTTTTCGACCTCCAGTCACCGTTTCCGGCGTCGACACGCCGCGTGCGGGTCGGACGGACCGAGATCCACCGTCCGACCGACGCCAGCCCTCGAGTGACGGTCTCGCCGGGCAGCGATGGCGACGGCGGTGACGGCTCGAGACCGCGGAAAACACGACAGTGGGAGCGACCGGGATGCGCGACGCCGTTGGCCCGGCGAATCGCCGGTAATGCGGGTACTTTTGGCCCCATGTGAGCAAGGGTGACGTATGTCCCTGGACCCGAGCGCTGACCCGGCCGCCGACCGGCGAGCGAACTACGACTATCGGAGCGACGACGTCGATCGCCCGGCGCTGGTCGCCGACCTCGAGGCGATCGTCGACTGCGCGGTCCGTGCCGACTCCTACTCTCGCGAACTGTACGCGACCGACGCGAGCGCCTACGAACTGACGCCGATCGCCGTCGCCTTCCCCGAGTCGACGGCCGACGTGGCGGGAATCCTCGAGTACTGCGCCCAGCGCGAGATCCCCGTCCTCCCGCGGGGTGGCGGGACGAGCCTCGCCGGCCAGACGGTCAATCGGGCCGTCGTGCTGGATTTCACGCGACGGATGAACGAGATCCTCGAGGTCGATCCCGAGGGCCGAACCGCGACGGTCCAGCCCGGGACGATCCTCGGGACGCTGAACGAGGCGCTCGCCCCGCACGATCTCAAGTTCGCCCCCGACCCGGCGTGGGGCGACAAGAGCGCCATCGGCGGCGCGATCGGCAACAACTCGACCGGCTCGCACTCGCTGCAGTACGGCAAGACCGACGCCTACATCGAGGAGTGCGAGGCCGTCCTCGCGGACGGCACCGTCACCCGGTTCGGCGAGGTGACCGTCGAGGAGATCGCCGACCGGGCCGACCCCGACGGCGATCTCGAGGCCCGGATCTACGCCGAGGTGCAGCGGATTCTCGAGACGGACGCGGACCGCATCGCGGCGGCCTACCCCGACCTCAAGCGCAACGTCTCCGGATACAACCTCGACCGGCTCGTCGCGGAGGCCCGGGGCGAGGAACTGCCCGGCGGCGAAGACACCGGCAAGCCCGGCACGGTCAACCTCGCGCGCCTGCTAGCCGGCAGCGAGGGCACCCTCGCGGTCGTCACCGAGGCGACGGTCTCGCTCGAGCCGGTCCCCGAGACGAAGGCCGTCTCCCTGCTCTGCTATCCGGATCTCGGCGAGGCGATGCGCGACGTCGAGCCGATCCTCGCACACGACCCCGCGGCTGTCGAGGTGCTGGACGACGTGCTGATCGACCTCGCGCGCGACACCGCGGAGTTCGGTCCCGTCACCGAGATGCTCCCCGACGGGACGAACGCCGTCCTGCTCGTCGAGTTCTACGCCGCGGACGCGGCCGACGGACGAGAACGGATCGCGGGGCTGCTGGCCGACCGACTCCCGTCCGCGACGCCCGCGGGGGAGCCGGCCGACGACGCCCCGCGCAGCGACGCCGAAACGCTCGCGCTCGAAGCGCTCGAGGCCTACGACGACGCCGAGCGGGCGAAACTGTGGAAACTCCGCAAGTCCGGCCTCCCGATCCTGCTCTCGCGGACGACCGACGAGAAACACATCTCGTTCATCGAGGACACCGCGGTCCCGCCGGCGCGGCTCCCCGAGTTCGTCGAGGGTTTCGAGGCGATCCTCGAGTCCCACGACACCTACGCCAGCTTCTACGCCCACGCCGGTCCCGGCGTGCTCCACGTCCGGCCGCTCGTGAACACGAAGACCGAGGTGGGGCTCGAACAGCTGCACGGGATCGCGGACGACGTGACTGCCCTCGTGGTCGAGTTAGGCGGCTCGGTCTCGGGCGAGCACGGCGACGGCCGCGCCCGGACCCAGTGGAATCGGAAGCTCTACGGCGACGAGCTCTGGGAGACCTTCCAGGACCTCAAAACGGCGTTCGATCCCGACTGGCTCCTGAACCCGGGCCAGGTCGTCTTCCGCGAGGACGACCCCACCGATCTGCGAGAGAACCTGCGGTTCTCGCCGGAGTACGAGTTCGACGCCGGCTTCGAGCCCGCACTCGAGTGGGAGAACGACAACGGGATGCAGGGGATGGTCGAGCTCTGTCACGGCTGTGGCGGCTGTCGGGGCGAGCAGGAGACGACGGGCGGCGTGATGTGTCCGACCTACCGGGCGAGCCGCGAGGAGATCACGGCGACGCGCGGCCGGGCGAACGCGCTCCGGCAGGCGATGAGCGGCGACCTCGAGCCCGACGAGGCGTTCACCGACGAGTTCGTCGAAGAGGTGATGGGACTCTGTATCGGCTGCAAGGGCTGTGCCATCGACTGTCCCAGCGAGGTCGACATGGCGAAGCTCAAGGCCGAAGTCACGCACGAGTACCACCAGCGCAACGGGGCGACGCTGCGGGATCGGCTCTTCGCCAACGTCGCGACGCTCTCGAAGTGGGGGAGCCAGTTCGCACCGCTGTCCAACGCCCTGCCGAAGCTCCCGGGTGCCCGCAAGGCGCTCGAGGTGACGCTCGGGATCGACGCCGACCGACCGCTGCCGACCTTCCACGCCACCACGTTCCGGGACTGGTTCCACAAGCGAGGCGGCGCTCACGTTCCCGAGACCGACGCCGTTCGCAAAGTCCTCCTCTACCCCGACACCTACACCAACTACAGCCATCCCGACGCCGGGAAGGCGGCCGTTCGGGTGCTCGAGGCAGCGGGGGTCCACGTCGCGGTCCCGGACGACCTCGGCGACACGGGCCGGCCGGCGTTCTCGAAGGGCTTCCTCGATAAAGCGGAAAGCGCCGCCCGCGAGAACGTCACCGCGCTCGCGCCGCGGGTCGCGGACGGCTGGGACGTGGTCGTGATCGAACCCTCCGATGCGGTCATGTTCCAGTCGGACTACCTCGATCTGCTCTCCTCGGAGGCGGCCGAAACGCTCGCGAGCGCCACCTACGGCGTCTGCGAGTACGTCGACACCTTCCGACTGGACGAGGAGATCGCGTTCGACGAGCGCCCAGCGTCCGCCGACCTCGTCTACCACGGCCACTGCCACCAGAAGTCGGTCGCGAAGGACCACCACGCCGTCGGCGTTCTCCGACGGGCCGGCTACGCCGTCGACCCGCTCGACTCTGGCTGCTGTGGCATGGCCGGCAGTTTCGGCTACGAGTCCGAGCACGCCTCGATGAGCGACGCCATCGGACAGATCCTGTACGACCAGGTCGCGGACAGCGACGGCGAGCGCGTCGTCGCTCCCGGTGCCTCCTGTCGTACCCAACTCGAGAATCGGCCGGGTGCGCCCGAGGAGCCGCCGACGCCGATCGAAGTCGTCGCCGACGCGCTCGACGGGTAACGGCGGGACGCCGTTCCCAGCGGGCGGCTTATGGCCGTTCGAGACCACAGTATCGGCATGACGACGAACGACGAGTCGGCACCGGACGGGACGCGACGCGCTCGACCGAAGACTGAAGCGAGTTACGGCATTCCCGAGCGCGCGGACGGCACGCTCTCGTGGGAGTTCGTGGCCGACCGGATGCAGGGCGCACAGCACTACTGGGTGACGACGGCCAGGCCCGACGGCAGTCCCCACGTTCGCCCGACGTGGGGCGTCTGGGCCGACGGGACGTTCCACTGCGGGGGCGGCGAGGGGACGCGGTGGGTTCGGAACCTCGCGGCGAATCCCGACATCGTCGTCCACGGCGAGAGCGCCACGGCGGTCGTCATTCTCGAGGGGCGGGCGGAACGGATCGACGAGGGAGCCGCCGACCCCGAACTGATCGACGAACTGGACGCGGCCTACGAAGCCAAGTACGATACCGACCACGGAACACCCTTCTTCGCCGTTCGACCGGCGGTCGTCTTCGCGTGGAGCGATTTCCCGACGGATGCGACCCGGTGGACGGTCACGGTCGGCGAGTAGCGCGACGGATCGGCGCGACCGGCGCTAGATACCGACCAGGTCGTCGTAGCGCGCGCCGGTCTGCTTCAGCGTCTCGGTCGAGTAGAGCCGCTCGTGGTCGACGGGAAGGTAGTCGGCGGCGAGTTCGTCGATCTTCTCGTCGACGGCCTCGGGATCGCGGCCGTGAATCATGGTGAACAGGTTGTACGACCACTCCTGCTCCGGTCTGCGAGGCCGATGATAACAGAGCGTCACGTACGGCAGCCCGCCCGCGTGCTCGCCCCGCTCGTCGAGTTCGTCGTCGGGCACGTCCCAGACGACCATGCAGTTGGCGTCGAACCCCGTCACGACGTGGTTGATGACGCAGCCGATGCGCTTGATACAGCCGCTGGCCTGCAGGCGATCGATCGCCGCGAGCACGTCCTCGACCGCGTATCCCACGTTCGCGGCGATGTCACGGTACGGCGTCGCCGACAGCGGGAAGCCATCCTGAATCTCGAGCAGGAGTTCCGCCTCGAGCGCGGAGAGATCCCCCGTCGCCGCCTCGCTGATCCGAGTCGCGGAGGAGTCGGTGCGGTCCTCGAGCGACTCGCGCGCGAAGCGGTCGCCGTTGACCACGGGGAACTCGAGGTCGATGTAGTAGTCGGTCAGCATCGGCAGGTTCAGCACGTCACAGCCGGTTCGTGACTCGATCTCGGCGAGGATTTCGTCGCGGGCCTTCCGCGAGGCGGCGGTGACGACGAACCACATGTTCCACTCGTGGTCGCGGGCGTAGTTGTGGTTGACCTGCCGGTACTCGTTGACGACCGCGGCGACCTCGTCGAAGCGGTCCGCGGGTGCTCGCACCGCGGCGAGCGTCGACGAGCCGATCACGGGCGGGTTGAGGACGGCGCCGAACCGGCGGACGATCCCGGCCTCGCGCAGGGCGCGAACGCGGTCGACCGCCGCCGATTCGTCGACACCGAGGTCGGCAGCGAGGCGGCGGAACGGACGCTCTTCGATCGGGAAGCCGCTCTGATAGCCGTCGATCAGCGCCGCGTCGACGTCGTCGATCGCCTCGCGCCAGTTCCCCGACAGGGAGCTCATTGGTCGTTCTAGGGAGAAGGGGTCCGTATCGTTTTCGGGTCCCCTCGAGCACTGGGAATCCGATCCGGGTTCCGACACTCGCACCCCGGACCGGCCGGACAACTCGTCAGTCGACGGCGACGAGACACCGGAAACGGGGGATTTTTGCGCCGTCCGTCCGAACGATCGCACATGGCGCAGGCATCCCAGGAGTTCGGCGAATGGCCGTTGAAACGCCTGATGACGGAGATCGTCGGTTCGGGCCCCAAGTCCGCGGACGACATGAACCGCGAGCAGGCCCGCGAGGCGTTCCAGCGGATTCTCGCCGACGAACCCGACGCGACGACGCTCGGCGCGTTCTGGCTGGCGAACCGCTGGAAGCGCAACACGCCCGAGGAGCTGGCGGCCTACACCGACGTCATGCGCGAGGAGTCGGTCGTGACCGCCGAGCCCGAGGCCGACCCGGTCGACTGCGGCGCGAACTACGACGGCAAGCACAGCTCCGCCGTTCTCGGCGTCGGTGCCGGCATCGTCGCCGCCGCCGCCGGAACGCCCGTCGTCGTCCACTCCGGCGACCGCGTCCCGACCCAGAAGGCCACGGCGTACAAGCACGTCCTCGACGAACTCGGCGTTCGCACCGAACTCGAGCCCGTGGCGAGCGCGGAGATGGTCGACGAAACCGGCTTCGGCTTCTACTACCAGCCCGCGTTCAACCCCGGGGTTCAGGACCTCTACGACCGACGCGACCAGATGGGTGTCCGGACGTTCGTCAATACGATCGAGACGATCGCCAACCCCGCGAACGCCGACGTTCACCTCGGCTCGTTCTACCACCTCGCGTTCGCGAAGAAGATGACGAACACGATCGGGGAGAGCGACCACCTCGACTACTCCCGCGCCATCTTCTTCCAGGGGATGGAGGGCTACGACGACATCCGCCCCGGCTACACGAAGGTCGCCGAGTGGGACGAAGGAGAGGAGCTCGCGGACTACGAGATCGAGACCGCCGAGTACGGCATGGCGATGGAAAACGACGATCTCGAGGTCGACGACGTCACCGCCGACTCGGCGGCGATCACCGAGGCCGTCCTGGCGGGCGACCGCGAGGGCCACTTCGCCGACGCGATCGCCCTCAACGGCGCGTTCCGGATGTACGCCCGCCAGGACGTCGAGAATCTCGAGGACGGACTCGAGCGGGCCCGCGAGGTCATTTCGGACGGCAGCGCCGAAGCGGTGCTCGAGGAGCTTCGAGCGTTCTGACCGGTCGACGACGCCCGTTTCGGGAGGCGGGTTCGGCCACGAGAGAGTCCCGCCGCCGCTCGATCCCGTTCTGATATTTTTCAATAAATACTCACAGACACATATCTGATATGTTCTAGTTCACAATTGGTCGGCTCCTCGGCGAAACTGACCCAAGAATGCGCTGTTATGCTTCTCTCGAGACGTTCCGCAACTACAGCGTGGCGACACCGCGTAACGGAGCCCCCAGATACGACACAAGCCCGGTACGAGTGTCTAATCCGCTGATATCGTGCGTAGTCGCCGAACTGTTCCGAATGTGACATTCACCTAGTAAGATCCCTATCGTGAATCTTCAGTTAGCTCTTTCGGTGGCGACCCCCGCTCGTCGCTCGGTCGGCAACCGCGTACCGCGAGCGCTCGAGCGCACCGGAGTCGGGCGGCTTGAGGCGTCGAACAGTATACCTTTTTGATCGTTGCCCGTGACCATCGTCCATGGACGACTCACTCGACACTGTCCTGGTTGCGTTCGACGAGGAGCGCGGCGTCGGCACGCTCACGATGAACCGACCGGACGCGTTGAACGCGCTGAGCGGACAGCTCAGGGACGACATCGTCGCGGGGCTGGAACTGCTCGAGGCGGAAAACGAGGGGGCTGACGGCGTCGCCCTGCGAGCGGTGATCCTCGAGGGAGCCGGCGAGAAGGCCTTCTGTGCGGGGGCGGACATCGGTGGCTTCTCGTCGGAGTCGGCGGGCGACTCCTCGGCGCGCTCCCACTACGACGTCATCCGGGACTTCCCGGTCCCGGTCGTCGCGAAGATCGACGGCTACTGTCTGGGTGGCGGTCTCGAGACCGCGCTGGCGTGTGACTTCCGACTGGCCAGCGAGCGCAGCACGTTCGGCTTCCCGGAGGTGAACCTCGGCATCCTCCCCGGTGCCGGCGGCGTCCAGTACGTCGAGAAACTGGCCGGCCCCGGGGTCGCGAAGGAACTGGCCATGTTCGGCGACCACATCTCCGCCGAGCGGGCCGCCGACGAGGGGATCATCACCCGCGTCTACGACGACGACGAGTTCGACGACGACGTCGACGCGTTCGTCACCGACCTCGCCGGCCAGGCACCGCTGGCCATCCAGGCGATCAAGAAGTCCGCGGACATGGCCGTTCACACCGGGCTCGAGGAGGGGCTGGCGTACGACCGCCAGCTCTTCGAGGGGCTCCTCCAGACCGAGGACCACGCGGAGGGGGCGGCGGCGTTCTCGGAGGACCGCGAGCCCGAGTTCGACGGAAAGTAATCGCCCGGTAGCGTCGAACGGTATCTCACTTCGGACGAATCCTTCGTCTGCGGTGGCGCATGCCGTCGATCGACAGCGCGCGCCACCGCAGACCGATCCGTCAGTCCCGACCGAACCGACGAAACGAATCGCTCGGTCAGTCCCACTCCTCGCCGATCCCGCGCAGCGAGAACGGCCCGACGGGGAGGTTGTACCCCTCCTCGAGCGCTGTGTCGACCTGCTCTTCGGTCGCGATGCCCTCGTCGACGATCTTCTGGGCCTCCTCGCGCATCGCCGCGTGACAGCGGTTGGCGATGAAGCCGTAGGAGCCGGGATCGTCGTCGATGGTGACGCTGGTCTTTCCGAGTTCGTCGACGAGTTCCTCGGCGCGCTCGACGACGGCGTCGTCGGTCTGGGGTGCCCGGACGATTTCGACCATCGACATGACCGGGACCGGGTTGAAGAAGTGCGTGACCGCGACCCGGGAGGGGTCGGAGACGCCGTTCGCGATCGACGTCACCGAGAAGCCGCTCGTGTTCGAGTACAGCGGCTGGTCGTCCGTGACCGCGTCCAGATCGCGGAAGACCTGCCCTTTGATCGCCAGATCCTCCGTAACCGCCTCGATGACGAAGTCGGTGCCGTTCGTCGCCTCGTCGAGGTCCGTCGTGAACGTCAGCCGATCGAGGACCTCGTCTTTCTCGTCCGCGCCGAGATAGCCGCCCTCGACGGCGTCGTCGAGCCCGTAGTTGCCCGAGACGAGACGCTCGCGGGCCTCCTCGGCCAGTTCCTCGTTGATCTCGCGGACGGCCACCTCGTAGCCGTTTCGCGCGAGAACCTGTGCGATACCGGCGCCCATGATGCCGCCGCCGACGACGGCAGCACTCTTTCGTGCCATGCCAGCACCCTTCACGGGTACTGACTTAGTTCTTATCAAGGGCGTAATCGGGGCCGCCAATCGGTTCCGCCGTCGAACCCGACCGGAGCCGAGACTTACGGTCGGCCCATCGATCGCAGCAGGTGTCACGCACCCGAAAGTATTTCGCCCGTTGTATGGTGAGTCATAACATGGCAATCGGACAGTACCGTGACGACCCCGCGGAGATGGACGACATCGAGCGCGAAGTGGCCGCGGCGCAGTACCCCGAGGGGGGGCTGGTGGTCGGACTCGGCGTCGGAATCGTACTCCCGCTCGTGACCCTCGAGGCGCTGCTCTTTCTCACGCCGCTTCTCGGCGGCGTCGTCGGCTTCGCCCTCGGACGCCGGGTTCGCGACTACGCGATTCGCCGGCGACGGGCGGACCGCACGCCCGGAGAATGAGCGGGACCGCCGACGGAGGGTCGCAGACGCTCTCGACGAGTATCGGCATCGTCGGCGTCCTGGCGTTGCTGGTCGGGAACGCGATTTCGGTGCCGATATTCGTCTTGCCGGGGCCGCTGGCGGGGAGTGCGGGGCCGGCGGTCGTCGTCGCGATCGTCCTGGCGGCGATTCCGGCGAGTTTCGTCGTCCTGTACAACGCGTTGCTCGGCTCGGCGATGCCAGTCGCCGGCGGCCTGTACGTCTACATCTCTCGGCTCACGGCCCCCTACTGGGGGTTTCTGGTTCCCTTCACCATCCCCCTCGTCGCGTGGGCGTCGTTGCTGATCACGGCGACCGGGTTCGCCGAGTACACCCGCATCTTCTTCGACGTCCCGTCGATGCTGCTCATCTACGTCTTGCTCGGGTTCGTCCTGCTCGTCAACCTGATCGGGCTCAGGGTGGTCGCGCAGGTACAGCTCGTCTGCTTTCTCGGCCTGGTGGTCGCCCTTCTGACGTTCATCCTCCCCGGTGCGAGTGCGGTCGAGGCCGCCAATTACACGCCGTTCTTCCCGGATTACGGCGCGTTCGCCCTCGCCGTGGTCGCACTGTTCTACCCGTTTCTCGGCTTCGGGTTACTCGTCGAACTCGGCGAAGAGATCGACGATCCGGGACGAACGATCCCGCTCGTGTTGGGGCTCGGGATCGGTATCGTGGCGCTGTTTTACGTCGCGCTGATCGCCGTCCTCGTCGGCGTCGTTCCGTACACCCAACTGGGGAACGAGGCCGACCTCGCGCTCGCCGCCTCGCGGTATCTCCCGTGGTGGGGCGAGTACGTCGTCGCCGCCGGCGCGATCTTCGCGGTCGTCACGACGGTGAACACGACGCTGCTCGTCTTCTCACGGACGCTCATGCGCGCGAGTCGCGACGGGATTCTCCCGGCGTCGCTGTCGCGGATTCACCCGCGGTTCGACACGCCACACTACGCGATCGCGGTGCTCGGCGTCCCCCCGTTCTTGCTCGTCCCGCTGGCGGACGAGATCGTCGGCCTCTCCGCGTTCATCGGGCTGGCCAGTCTCACCGCGTACTTCTTCTGTGCGATCGGCCTCTGGAACCTGCCGCGCGAGTTCCCCGACCACTACGCCACCGCGCCGTTTCGACTCCGACGATACCGCGGTCTCCTGGCTGCGGTACTCGGCGGCGCGGTCGTCACCGGCGCGTTCTGGATCGTGACGCTCCTCCAGCGGCCCGTCGTCGGCATCGTTCTCATCGGCTGGTTCGCCGTCGCGTACGTCTACTACCGGTATCGGCTCGCCAAGACCGACCGGGTCGAAACGTACCGAACGATGACCACCCTCGACGCGCACGAGCGCGTCGACGGGGACGTCGGCGAGACCGACGGCTGATCGCGAAACCGGACCCCGCCGCCGTCGAGCGGAGCGCACGACCGCACATTTAATAGTTGGCTCGCCGATGTTTGGTATATGGCAACTGAGTACACGCCAACCGAGATGATGGACCGGGAGTCCCGATCGAACCGCTACTATCGCAACGCGGTCGAGCGCCACTGGGATCCCGGCGAGATCGACCTCGAGCAGGACGTCGAGAACCTGCTGACCTACATCGACGAGGCGGAGGGGTACGACCGGGAATCGTGGTACGGCACGCTCAACGGCATCGCGAAGTTCGGCGCGGGCGAGGACGCGGTCACCGAGGACCTCGCGCCCCTCGGGGCGGTGCTCGATAACATCGACGACCAGCTGTTCCTGACGACCCAGATGTACGAGGAGGCCAAGCACGCGGACTTCTTCGACCGCTACTGGCGGGAGGTCATCTGGACGGTCGAAGACCGGCTGGGCTGGGAGCGATCGAACCCCCGCCACGACCGGTGGTTCAACGACCCCTACGTCGAACTGTTCGACCGCAACCGGAAGGCGCAGTTCCGCCTGCTCGAGGACGATACCCTCGAAAACAGGGCGAGAGCCTACTGCCATTACCACCTCACGGTCGAGGGCATCCTCGCCCAGACGGGCTACTACGGAATGCAGACCTCGTACGGCGGCGAATTCGAGGAGCTCCCGCACCTGCCGGGGCTCGTCGAGGGATTCACCAAGATCCGCAGCGACGAGGGCCGCCACGTCGGCTTCGGGATGAACCAGCTCAAGAAGCTCATCGCCGAGGGCGTCGACCCCGCGATCATCGAAGACACCGTCGACGAACTCCTCCCGCTCGTCCAGGGGATCACCGAAGACGACCGGTTCCAGCCCGACGACCCCGAGGAGCGCGTCGGCCTGGAGGACGGGAAGCTGGCCGCCTACGCGGTCGACAAACACACCGATCGGATGCGACAGATCACGGACGCCGCGGCCGACATCCCGGACGTCGACGAACTCGTGCAACTCGAGGGAGACGACTGATGGCCGACGGCTGACGCCCGGCGACACGGCGGCGAGCGTCGCCACTGCCGAGCGACGGCGACAGTAGGCTTTTCACAGCGGGCCGGGACGTGGGACCATGCAGCTCGACTCCGTTCGAGTACTGGATCTGTCGCGCCTGCTGCCGGGCCCGTACGCGACGCAACTGCTCGCCGACGCCGGCGCAGACGTGGTGAAAGTCGAGGACACCGACGCGGGCGACTACGCGCGGTACACGCCGCCGACGACCGATCGGGACGTCGGCGCGCTGTTCGACAGCGTCAATCGCGGCAAGCGGAGTATCGCGCTCGACCTGAAATCGTCGGCGGGGCGGACCGCCTTCTACCGACTGGTCGCGGAGGCCGACGTCGTCTTCGAGCAGTTTCGTCCCGGCGTCGCCGATCGGCTCGAGATCGACTACGAGACGCTCACGGCGCACAACGACGAGCTGGTGTACTGCTCGCTGTCCGGCTACGGACAGACCGGCCCCGACGCCGAACGCGCGGGTCACGATCTCAACTACGTCGGCGTCGCCGGGTTGCTCGATATGACTCGCGAGGACGAGTCGATGGCGCCGCAGATCCCGGGCTACCAGATCGGCGACCTCGGTGGCGGACTGTTCGCGGCCTTTTCGATCGTCGGCGGACTTCTCTCGCGCGAGCTCGGCAACGGCGGCGAGTACATCGACGTGGCCATGACCGACGTGGTCGCTTCCTTCTCGCAGGCCGTCGCTCACGAGGCGCTCACGGGTGGCGATCCCCGGCCCGGCGAAACGGCGCTCACCGGCAAGTACCCCTGGTACGACGTGTACGAGACCGACGACGACCGATACGTGACCCTCGCCGCGCTCGAGCCGAAGTTCTGGGCGGCGTTCTGCGAGGCGGTCGGTCGCGAGGACCTCGCGGATCTGCACGGAACCGACGACCCCGCCGAGCTGGCGGCCGTCCGCGAGGAACTCGAGGCGCTGTTCGCGAACCGGTCGCGGGACGCGTGGCTCGAGGCGCTTTCCGACGAGACGATGGTCGGGCCGGTGTGTACCCCGGCCGAGGCCGTCGAACACCCCCAGCTCGAGGCCCGCGGGTTGGTCGAGCGACCCGAGGATGCGCCGCCCCGGATCGGCTTCCCGGCCGCGGGGTCGAGCGTGCCCGAGAGTCACGACGAATCGGTCCCGGACCACGGGGAGCACACCGACGAACTGCTCGCCGCGGCGGGGTACGACGAGGCCGACCGGGACGAGCTTCGAGAGAACGGCGCGATCCTGTGAGTCGTCGGCCCGGCGACGCAGCGCCTCGTCGCCGACGCGGACGTGTTCCCCGCCCCACCCCCGGCTCGTACCGGGCGGCGACAGCACCGTGTCCCACGCCCCACTGCACCACGACCGAACCCGTGATCTTCGGCTACGTTGACAGGATTTTGCCGTCGAAACGGAAAAGTGATCGCGACGACGACCGGCCCGAACACCGCGTCGAGCACGTGAACGAGGCGGGTCGTGATCGCCGCGAGTGAGTTCCGGATGGGACGCCGTCCAAAATGATATGTCCCTGGACATAATCACTGTAGACGACCATGATGGGTGTCCAGTTAACACTTGACAAGCTCCTCGACCGGGCGATCGACCTCTTCCCCGACCGGGAACTGGTCACGAAGCTGCCCGACGGGAGCACGCACCGCTACACGTACGCCGACGCCGGCGAGCGGATCAACCGGCTCGCGCACGCGCTCGACGACCTCGGACTCGAGCAGGGGGATCGGGTCGGCGTCGTCGCGACGAACCACTACCGGCACTTCGAACTGTACTTCGGGCCGGCCTGCTCCGGGCGATCGATTCACATGTGCAACATGCGGCTGCCCGATCACCACTTCGTCCACACGATCGACGACGCCGAGGATCGAGTGCTCTTCGTCGATCCGGGACTCATCGAGACGGTCGAAGCCACCGCCGACGAACTCGAGACGGTCGAGCAGTACGTCGTCCTCGACGACGACGTGCCCGAGACGAGCCTCGAGCCGGTGACCGACTACGAGTCGCTGCTCGCCGGCCAGCCCGCCGAGTACGACTGGCCCGACATCGACGAGGACGCGGAGTACGGCATGTGCCACACCTCGGGGACGACGGGGCTGCCCAAGGGCGTTCCCTACACGCACCGCGCGATGTACCTGCACAGCGTCATGGGCGGCCACGTCGACGCGAACGCGATCGGCGAGCGCGATACCGTCCTGCCGGTCGTCCCGATGTTCCACGCCAACGGCTGGGGGATTCCCTACGGCGCGACGTTCGTCGGCGCGAAACAGGTCTTCCCCTCCGTCCACACCGATCCCGAGTCGATCGCCCACCTGATCGACGAGGAGGACGTGACGTTCTCGGCGGCGGTGCCAACGATCTGGCTCGAGATGGCCGAGTTCTTGGACGAGAATCCCGAGGTCGACATCTCGAACATCGACCGGCTGACGGTCGGCGGGAGCGCGCCGCCCGAATCCCTCATCCGGCGGTACGACGAGGAGTACGACGCGCCGATCCTCCAGGGCTGGGGGATGACCGAAACCTCGCCGCTGGGGACCCTCAGCACGCTCCGCAAGGAGACCGCGGCACTGCCGAGCGACGAGCAGTACGAGTACCGCGCGAAAGCGGGCCTCCCGGTGCCGGGGATGCAGACCCGCGTGGTCGGCGACGACGGCGAGGAGGTGCCCGCCGACGGCGAGACGATGGGCGAACTGCAGGTCCGCAGTCCCTGGGTGACCGACCACTATCACGATCGGCCGGACGAGAACGAGCGGGCGTTCACCGACGACGGTTTCCTGCGGACCGGTGACATCGCCACGCGGGACGAGCTGGGGTACATCGACGTCGTCGATCGCGACAAGGACGTGATCAAGTCCGGCGGCGAGTGGATCTCGTCGGTCCAACTCGAGAACGAACTCATGGCCCACGAGGGCGTCAGCGAGGCGACCGTCGTCGCGGTCGAGCACGAGCGCTGGCAGGAACGACCCATGGCCGTCGTCGTTCCGCGGTCGGGGACGGAACTCGCCGACGACGATCTCGAGTCCCACCTCGCGGAGACGTTCCCGTCGTGGTGGCTGCCGGACGAGTACGAGTTCATCGACGAGATTCCCAAGACGTCGACCGGGAAGTTCGACAAGAAAACGCTTCGCGACCGGTTCGACGTGGTCCTCGAAGCCGAAGACGACGAGCCGGCCCCCCAGCAGTGAGCGGTACCGACGCGAAATCGAACGCGATTCCGACGAGATATCCATGGATGTATCCACTACAGGCGGCGTGAGTTTCGACACCGACGAGGAGACCGAACTGATCCTCGACAGTCTGGACGACTTCGTCGAGCGCGAGGTCGAGCCGATCGTCGAGGAGCTGGGAGACGTCTACACCAATCCCAGGAAGGGACACCACGAGGACGGGCGCTGGACCGACGAGCTGCTCGAGGCCCGGGAGGAGATCCGCCGTCGATCGGCGGAGGCCGGCTTCTACGCGATGAACCTGCCCGAATCGGCGGGCGGCGAGGGGCTCTCGCCGGTCACCTGGTACCGGGCGAAGAAACACCTCGCGTCCCACGGCGGCGGGCTCGAGCGGTACGCCCTCGCCGGGCCGGAGGGGCCGAAGCCGCTCCTGTTGCAGGCCGACGGCGAGCAGGTCGAGCGCTACCTCGAGCCGACCGTTCGCGCGGAGAAGTCGACGGCGTTCGGCCAGACCGAGCCGGGGTACGGGTCGGACTCGCCCAATATGGAGACCACGGCCGAGCGAGACGGTGACGAGTGGATTCTCGACGGGCGCAAGCAGTGGATCACGAACGCGCCCTACGCGGACTTCGTCCAGCTGTTCGCCCGAACGACGCCCCAGGAGGAGGCCGGCCGCTACGGCGGCATTACGTGTTTCATCGTCGAACGCGACGAGTACGAACTGGGGTCGTACAACAACGCCGTCGGTGCCGAAGGCTCCCAGGCCGAGATTATCCTGGACGACGTGCGACTCCCCGAGGATCGCGTCCTCGGCGAGGTCGACGAGGCGTTCTACGCCGCGATGGAGTTCCTCTCGCTGGGGCGGCTCGAGCTGGGCGCCGAAGCCGTCGGCTACGCGGAGTACCTGCTCGAGGACGCGACCGACTACGTCACCGAGCGCGAGGCCTTCGGGAGACCGATTGGGAACTTCCAGCAGGTCTCCGCCAAGCTCGCGAAGGGGCGAGCGAAGACCTACGCCGCCGATGCGGCGGGGCTCAAGCTCGCCTGGAAGATGGCACAGGACGAGCGGACGGTGATGGACTCGTCGGTGCTGAAGTGGTTCGCGACGACCGTCCTCTGGGAGGTCGCCGACGCCGCGGTTCAGGTCCACGGGGCCAACGGGCTGGCCGAGGAGAACCCGTACATGGATATCGTCCATCAGGCGCGGATTCTCCGGATCGTCGAAGGGACCGACGAGATCCAGCTCAACACGATCGCGAAGTCGATGGGGGTCACGGACTGAGCCATCATGGTCTCGTCACCCACGACGCTGACTGCCGCCGGACTCGCGCGAGCGATCCGGGACCGCGAGCGCTCCCCGACGGCGGTCGTCGAGTCCGTCCTCGAGCGCATCCGCGAACGGAACGATCGGACGAACGCGTTCGTCACCGTCACGGACGAGCTGGCCCGCGAGACGGCCGCGGAGGCCGAGCGTGCGATCGCTGACGGCGAGCCGCTCGGGCCGCTTCACGGCGTCCCCGTCGCCGTCAAGGACCTCGACGACGTCGAGGGCGTCCGAACGACCGCTGGCTCGTTGCTCTTCGAGGACCGCGTCGCCGACTCCGATTCACCGTTCGTCGCCCGGCTGAAGGCCGCGGGTGCGGTCGTCGTCGGGAAGACGAACACGCCGGAGTTCGGGCTCGGCACGACGACCGACAACCGCGTCGCCGGGCCGACGGGGACGCCGTTCGATCCGGACCGCGTGGCCGGCGGCTCGTCCGGCGGGGCCGGCGCGGCGCTGGCCGACAGGTTGGTCCCGCTCGCGCCGGGGTCGGACGCCGGCGGCTCGATCCGCGTCCCGGCGAGTTTCTGCGGCGTGTACGGGCTGAAGCCCACCCAGGGCGTGATCCCGAACGTCAGCCGGCCGAACGGGTTCGCGAGCCACACGCCGTTCGCTACCACGGGGCCGATGGCCCGGACGGTCGAAGACGCGGCCCTCTCGCTGGACGTGATGGCGGGGATTCACCCGCGCGATCCCTTCTCGGTCCCGAAACGGAACGCGTACCGCGACGCGGTCGACCGGCCCGTCGACGAACTGCAAATCGCCTACAGCCCGGACATGGGAACCTACCCCGTCGATCCCGACGTCCGCGACGTGCTCGAGGACGCCGTCTCGGCGCTCGAGCGCGCGGGCGCGACCGTCGACGCGGTCGATCCCGACCTGGGCCACGACGACGAGGCGATACTGGACGCCTACTACACGATGGCGACGGTTCGGTGGCAGTCGCTGCTGGACAACTTGGAGGCGGAGGGATTCGATCCGCGAGGGGCGGACCGCGACCGCCTGCGGCCGTACCTCGTCGACCTCGTTCTCGAGGCCGACGAACCGACGACGCGGGAGTACAAGCGCGCGGACGTCGTTCGGACGGACGTCTTCGACGGGCTGCAGGATCTCTTCGCGGAGTACGACCTCCTCGTCACGGCGACCGTCGGGACGACGCCGTTCCCACACGGCGAGGAACCCGAGGCGATAGACGGCGTCGAAATCGAACCGTTGCGCGGCTGGGTGCTCACACAGCCGTACAACCTCACCGGCCATCCGGCGGCCTCGGTTCCGGCCGGCTCCGTCGACGGGCTCCCCGTCGGGATGCAGATCGCAGGGCGGCGACACGCCGACGACGACGTTCTCGCCGCCAGCGCCGCCGTCGAGCGCCGGCGACCGTGGCACGACGAGTATCCCGAGTGACCGGCCCGCGGAGCCGGAAGGGGCTTCGCGGCCCCGATTAGAAACTGAACAGGTCGATCCCGCCGGTGACGCCGATCACCTGTCCGGTGACGTACGACGCCTGATCGGAGCAGAGATACGCGACCATGTTGGCGACGTCCTCCTCCGTCCCGAGGTGGCGCATGGGGGTCGCATCGGCGATCCGCGCGTAGTACTCGTCGACGTTCTCCCGGAGCTCGTCGGGGCTCATGTCGGCCCACGCCCCGACGACGATGTTCGGGGCGATGACGTTCGACGTGACCCCGGACTGCGCGCCCTCGAGGGCCATCGTCCGGCCGACGCCGATCATGGCGGCCTTCGTCGCCGAGTAGGAGAACTGGCCGAAGCCGCCGTACCAGCCGGCCATCGAGGACATGTTGACGATCCGGCCCCAGCCGCGCTCGCACATCCGCGGGAACAGCTCCGTGCTGATGTTGTACGTTCCCGTCAGATTGATCTCGACGTCGCGGTCCCAGACGTCGTCGTCGTAGTCGCCGACGCGCGAGCGGGCGTCGACCATCGCAGCGTTGTTGACGAGAACGTCGACGCCGCCGAAGGTCTCGCGGACCTCGGCCATCGAATCGGCGACGTCCGTCCGGTCCGTGAGGTCGCACTCGAGGGCCATCGCCTCGCCGGCGTCGGCGGTCTCGTCGATCTCCTCGGCGACCGTCGTCGCGCCGTCCACGTCGACGTCGAGGACGACGACGTCCGCACCTTCGTTCGCGAGGAGCCGACAGTCGGCGCTTCCGATACGTCCGGCACCGCCAGTGACCACGGCGGTCCTGTCCTGGATTCCGAGATCCATCTCTCGAGCGAATACTACAGTATTTGACTTAATTATTGTGGGGCGGTACCAGACTCCACGGGCGGCAGTGGCCCCAATCACGGCGGAAAGACTCCAGCAGCGACGATCACGAATATATGCACAACTTCTATGATGGATTGGGGACTACTCAATGACACATCATGAACTCCGCAGTCATCGTCGATGCCGTCCGGACGCCGTTCGGGAAACGCGACGGCTCGTTCAGGGACACGCATCCGCAGGATCTGGCCGCCGAACCGCTCGAGGCGCTGCGCGAGCGCAACGGGTTCGAACCGGAGACGATCGAAGACGTCATCTACGGCTGCGTCACGCCCGTAGACGAACAGGGACTCAACGTCGGCCGGCTCGCACCGATGGTCGCGGGCTGGGGCGACGTCGTTCCAGGAGTACAGCTCAACCGCATGTGCGGCTCGGGCCAGCAGGCGGCCAACTTCGCGGCCGCGAACGTCATGGCTGGCCAGCACGACGTCCTGATCGCGGGCGGCGTCGAGCACATGACCCGCGTGCCGATGGGGTCGGACGGCGACAAACCGACCGACACCTACTTCGAGCACTTCGACGAGTTGACCACCCAGGGCGAGGGTGCGGAGCGCATCGCCGAGGAGTACGACCTCTCGCGAACGGAACTCGACGAGATCGCCGCCGACTCGCAGCGCCGCTGGAAGGAGGCCTGGGACGAGGGCCGCTACGACGACCAGATCGCTCCAGTCGAAACCGAGCTCGACGGCGAGGAGGTCGTCGTCGAACAGGACGAACATCCCCGCCCCGGCACCGACGTAGAGACGCTCTCCGAACTGCCGCTGTCGTTCCGCGAGGAAGGCGAGGGCTTCCACCATCCCGGGAACTCCTCGGGGATCGTCGACGGCTCCTGTGCGCTCCTCATAACGAGCGAGGAAGCGGCCGCGGAACACGGCTGGGAGCCGATGGCCCGCATCGTCCAGACCGAAGTCGTCGGCGTCGACCCCGTCACGATGTTGAAGGGGCCGATCCCAGCAACCGCGGGCGTCCTCGAGAAGGCCGACATGGCCGTCGGCGACGTCGACCTGTTCGAGGTCAACGAGGCGTTCGCATCGGTCGTCGCCGCCTGGCTCGAGGAGACCGGCGCGTCGTGGGAGGACGTCAACGTCAACGGCGGCGCGATCGCCCACGGCCACCCGCTGGGCGCGACCGGCGCGATGTTGCTGACGAAACTGGTCCACGAACTCGAGCGTACCGGACAGGACACCGCGCTGTCGACCATGTGCATCGGCTTCGGTCAGGGCGTCGCGACGATCCTCGAGCGGGTCTGAGTCGGCGGCTGCGAGACGCGACGGACAGCGTCGGGACGGGAAGCCGGCCGTTTCTCCGCCGGTTGCCAATTTATGCGATTCCTTACCTATAGCTTTACAATGCTGTATACAATTGTGAGTGATATGGAGTACCACGACTCCGAGAAAGCAAAGGAGGTTGCGGGCCGCGTAGAGGACTTTATGGACGAGGTCGTCATTCCGCGCGAGCGCGAGGCGCTGGCCACGGGCGAGGAGATTACGGTGGACGAGATCCACGAGATGTGGGACATGGCCAAGGAGCGCGACCTGTTCGCGCCCCAGGTCCCCGAGGAGTACGGCGGCCAGGGACTCGACTTCAGCGACATGCTGCCCTCGTTCGAACAGGTCGGCCGCTCGCTGATCGGCGCGCTGGCGATCCGCGCGAACGCGCCCCAGGAGGGGAACATGCACACCCTCGAGATGGTCGGCACCGAGGAACAGAAAGAGGAGTACCTCCGCCCGCTCGTGCAGGGCGAAATCTCCTCGGCGTTCGCGATGACCGAGCCCAAGGTCGGTGCCGGCTCGGACCCGAAGATGCTACAGAGCACCGCCGTCAAGGACGGCGACGAGTGGGTCGTCAACGGCCACAAGTGGTGGACCTCCGACGGGCTGGGTGCCGACTTCTACCTGGCGATGGTCCGGACCGATCTGGACGTCCACCCCTACGAGGGCACCTCGATCATCCTCGTCCCGCGTGACGCCGACGGCGTCGAAGTCCAGCGGAACATCCCCCATCTGGGCGACCACATCACCGAGCGCGAGGGCGGCCACGCCGAAGTGAAGTTTAACAACGTTCGCGTTCCCATCGAGAACACGGTCGGCGAGGAAGGTGACGGGTTCCGCATCGCCCAACTGCGACTCGGCGGCGGCCGACTCACCCACTGCATGCGCTACTCCGGGATGGCCGAACGCTCGCTCGACATCGCGAAGGCCTATCTGCAGGAGCGCGAGGCCTTCGGCACCAAACTCGAGGAGAAACAGGCGCTGCGCCACCGCATCGCCGACGCCGAGACGCAACTGCACGCCGCGCGAACGATGATCCGTCACGCCGCACGCGAACTCGACCGCAGCGACGCCCGTATCGAGGTCGCGATGTCGAAGATGTTCACGGCGAACGTCACCAACGAGACCATCGACCTCGCCCTGCAGTGCTGTGGGGGCAACGGGATCGGCAAGGACCTGCCGATCGCACACTTCTACGAGAACGTCCGCGCGTTCCGCATCGTCGACGGGGCCGACGAGGTCCACCGCCGCTCGATCGCCCGCTGGGCCTTCGACGACGTCGACGAGACCGAAATCGAGAACACGCTCGAGTTCGACGAGGACCTGCGTATCGACGCGCTCGACGAGTAACGTCGACCGCGAACCGGCCGATCCCCCTCGTTCGGCCGTCCGCCGAGCCGTGCTGCTCGAGTAACGCCCCGCTTCGTCTCGGCGGTCGCGTCGATCTGCGACGCCGCTGCCCGACGGGAGAGCCGGTCTTCCCGGCACCCATAGCTATATATGGGCGGATGGCAACGAATGTCACACATGAGTAGTGACACGACGCGGAGCGCCTCGGAAGAGGGGAGTCTGGAGAACATCCGCAAGGCGTCGGACGCGGTGGAGAAGTCCACGATGGAGATAACCGTCGAGAAAACGATCGAACGGTGGCGAACCGTCGGCTCCATCGTCGTGCTGGCGATGGCCAGCGTCCTCCTGGTCCGCGTGGATGGCTACCTGTCGATCGACGCCCAGGTGTTCGCCGGAATCACCATTCTTCTGTTGATTTACTTCATCGCGACGCTCCGTACGGACGTCAGCATGGAGTGATCGTGGCCGACCGCCAGCGACGGCGGTGGAGGGACAGGGAGGGGCAGGTATTTTGTACGCGCTGCCGAATGACTCCGCCATGAACGGCGGGGCGATGGCACCGTGATAGACTGGACGCTCGACGGGTTCTTTCCGACGCGGCGACAACCAGCGCCGGTACTGGAGACCGCAGACGACTTCGACGTGGTACTCGCCCGTGGCGCTGCGGCAGCGATCGACCTGTTCAGCTGCTTCGTACTGATCGAAGCGCCGGCGCTCTACATCGCGAGCGTGGTGTTCACCGACGCATACGAGGCGCTGGGAGGGTACATCGTCCCGCTCTCCCTGCTCGTGCTCGTGCCGATCTACGCCAGTTACTCGTTCGTCCTCGAGTGGCGCTACGGCCGGACGCCGGGGAAGGTCAATCGTGGCCTGCTGGTGGTCATGGCCGACGGCAGCGCGTGTACCTACCGCGCGAGCGCCGTGCGGAACCTCTTGCTGTACGTCGACCTCCTGGGAGTCCCACCGGTCGTGGTCGGCTTCGTGACGGCACTCGCGACCGACGGCCGGCGACTCGGCGACCGCGCGGCCGGAACGGTCGTCGTTCGGTCGACGACACCGACCGATCGGGACGCGGCGATCACGGCTGACACGGACACGAGTGCGGCCGCTCGGACGGATAGAGACCGAGAAGGCTGACCACCTGCTCGCTACTTAGGCGATCCGAACGCCGGAGCCGGCGTCGAACAGTTGGATGTACTCGTCCCGGAAGACGAGCCCGTACTCTTTCCCCTTGCCCTCGAAGTCCGGGTCGGTGACGACGACGACTTCACCGAACTCCGTGTCGAAGAAGCTGTGCGTCGCATCGCCCAGGGGCTCGTCCAGCAGGTGCGTCGCCGGGATACCGTCCGCGGGATCGTCGCTGACGCGGATGTACTGCGGCCGGAGGCCGACGCGAACGTCGTCGCCCTCCCATCCCTCGAGCCCTTCGCGTACGAATTCGTAGTCGTAGCTGCCGACCATCAGTTCGGTGGTCCCGTTGACCGACCTGACGTTCCCCTCGAAGAACTGCGTCGACGGCTGGCCGATGAACTGGCTGACGAACTGCGAGTTCGGTTCGTCGTAAATCTCCTTCGGCGGAGCGACCTGCTCGAGCTCGCCGTCGTTGATGACCGCGACCCGATCGGACATCGTCATCGCCTCCTCCTGGTCGTGGGTGACGTACAGCGTCGGGCAGCCGATCTCGTCGGTCACCTTCTCGATGACCGGGCGTAACTCGGCTTTGAGCTTGGCGTCTAGGTCCGACATGGGTTCGTCGAACAAGAAGACTTCCGGGTCGCGCACGAGCGATCGGCCGAGCGCGACGCGCTGTTGCTGGCCGCCGGAGAGGTCCGCGGGCATCTTCTCGAGCTGGTCGGTGATCTGGAGCAGCTCGGCGGCCTCCTCGACGCGAGCCATGCGCTCGTCGCGCGAGAAGCCGGCGATCTTGAGACCGTAGGCGATGTTCTCCTTGACGCTCATGTGGGGGTACAGCGCGATATCCTGGAAGAGCAACGCGATGTTGCGCTCCTGGACCGGCTTGTCCGTCACGTCGCGGTCGCCGAACCTGACCGTGCCGCTCGTGGGTTTGTTCAGGCCGGCGACACAGCGGAGCGTCGTGGTCTTGCCACAGCCCGACGGCCCCACCAGTGTCACGAACTCGCCGTCGCGGATCGTCAGGTCCACGTCGTCTACTGCGACGATCTCGTTGCCCGATTCCTCGTACACCTTCGTCAGGTTCTGGATTTCGATGTCTGGCATATGTTGTCGTGTTGGTTGTGGATGGTCGTTGGAATTCGATGCGTTCTCAGAGGGCTCGGACCTGGAACCCCTTCAGCAGGTAGCTCTGCATGAAGTAGGCGAACAGCAGCGGCGGCAGCGTCATGGCCAGCGAGACTGCCATCAGGTAGCCGTCCGGCAGGAACTGCGACTGGCTCATCTCCCGGAGGATGCCGGGGGCGAACGTCGTGGTATCGGTCGACGGGAGGAGAATCTGTGCGAACGTGAAGTCGTTCCAGGCGAGCGCGAAGGCGAACAGGGCCGCGGCGATGATCGCCGGTCGGCACTGGGGCACGACGACGTCGCGGAAGCCCCGCCATCGCGATGCGCCATCGACCCAGGCCGCCTCCTCGTGGGCTTCCGGAATCGTCATGATGTACTTCCACATCAGCCACACCGCGAAGGGCATCGAGATGGCCGACAGTGCGATGATGAGCCCGACGCGGGTGCCGAGCAGGCCGATACCGCGCCAGATCTGGTAGAGCGGGATGCCGATGACGATGGGACTGAAGAGGTACCCGATCAGCAGGACCCGCGCGAAGTTCTCCTTCTGCGGGAAGTCGAGTCGTGCGAGCCCGTACCCGGCGACCAGCGAGACGACGATGACCGTGACGATGGTACCGATGGCCACCACGGTCGTATTGAAGATGTACGTGTACACCACCGGGTCCGTCAGTATCGTGAAGTTGCCGAGGCTGAATATGTCGGGCGTGGGGAAGGCGGTGACCGTGTCTTCGACGACCCTGTACTCGGTGAACGCGAGCTGGGTCATCCAGTAGATCGGCCAGACACCGACGAGGACGATGATCGCGGTGCTGACGAGTTTCAATGCCTCGAAGATATTCGTTTCACTGTCGTATGAGAGGCCGAAGACGCCTCCCGGGGGTTCGCTCTGACTCATGTTGTCGTTTCCACCTCCTCGCTCGGATTGAAGACCATGAAGTAGCCGATCGCCGCCACGAGCAGGAAGAGGAACATGACGACGGAGATCGCGTTCGCAAGTCCGTACGCCTGATCGGTGTAGACCGTCTTGTACGCGAGCACTGGCAGCGTCGTCGTGGCGTTACCGGGGCCGCCCTGCGTGAGCTGCCAGATGATGTCGAACTTGTTGAACATGAAGACCGAGCGGAGCAGGACGACGACCAGGATGATCCCCATGAGACGCGGCAGCGTGATATCCCGGAACATCTGCCAGCGATTCGCGCCGCACACCTTCGCCGCCTCGTAGAACCGGTTCGGAATCGCGCGAAGCTGTGCGAGCGTGAAGATGGTGATGAAGACGGAGAACTTCCAGCTCCCGATGAGGATCAGCAGGGGCATCGCCCACGTCCGCGATCCCAGGGGTGCCTCACCGCCCCCCCAGAGACTGAACCAGTCGGCCCCCATCATCTGAAACACGCCTCCCTGCGGGTCGAACACCCGAAGCGCGACCAGCGAGACGATGATCGTCGGGATCAGGTAGGCCGTGAAGACCACCGCGGTCAGCAGCTTCTGCCCGTAGGTGATCCGGTTGAGTACGAGCGCCATCCAGAGGCCGACGGCGAGCTGGAGGAGCGTGCTGCCGACCATGTAGATGATCCCACGCCACAGCGAGCCCCAGAACCGCGAGAGCTCGAGGACGGCCGAGTAGTTCGAGATACCGGCCCACTCCCACACCGGATTGAGCGTGTGGATATCGTGTAACGATGCCCAGAACGCGAAGCCAATCGGGAGCAACGCGATCAGGATGTACAGTACGACGACCGGGAGAATAGTCCCCACTCCGGTGACGGTCTCCTGACTCACGGGCAGGTCGTCCCACGGGATGAACGACCTGCGCGGTCGAACCGATTCTCCAGTTTCACCAGCCATATCTACGGTGCCTCTTCATCCATGTGTGTTACCCTCATGATTGTTCGTATGCGATTCTCATCATCCATGTTTGTTAATCTCACGGTTGCTCGCGCGCGGTCGAGTATCGTGTCGACGGGACCCACGATGCTGATAAATTTACGGCCGGTTATCCGAACTGTTCCTGGGCGTCCGCGAAGGCGTCCTCGAGCTGCCCGTAGCCCCAGTCGTAGGCCTCCTGTACGGACATCGAGTCGGTGACCACGCGGTTGACCATCTCGCCGTAGAACCACTGTCGCTGCAGGTACAGCGCCTCGGGCGAGGAGACGTTGGCCTCGTCGACGCTACCGTAGTGGTTGCCCCAGATCTCGTCCTGAACGTACTGGAGCTTCTCGAGCAGGTGGGGGTGAGCCTGCATGATGTCTTGATTCTGGAACGCGTCGGACCCGATTATGTCGGCGTAACTCGGCAGGAACCGTCCCGGGTCCGCCGCGTAGAACTGTACGGTTCGCTCCGTGCTGTCGGCGTAGAGCCACTCGAACCACTGCTTGGCGCCGTCCGTGTTCCCGCCGTTCGCGAAGACGTGGTAGCCGTCGGGCGCTGGGGAGGACAGCCAGTTCTCGTCCTTGTCGATCTCTCCCCACGTCGGATACGCCATGACCTGGGTAGCCTCGGCCACCCCGCGCAGGCCGTCGCTGTCCTCCCCTTCGGCCGTTAGTGCCGTGATGCCGACCGGCCAGGCGTTGAGGTGGTACTGCTGGGCGTACTGGCCCTGAACCCATCCGCCGAGCGACTCCGCCCAGCCGATGCTGGTCGGGTCGGGCGAGTACTGCGAGAGGTCCTTCATGTACTGCAACACCGACGTCACTACGTCTTCGGGGAAGTGGATCTCGAGTTCGTCCCGGGCCTCGGCGTCCTTCCAGCGAATGCCGAGTCCGTTGATGCCCGCGCTCGCCAGGAGCACCTGAAACTCGTCCTGACTCTTGCCGGTCGGCATCCCCGCGAGTCCGTACCCGCGAATGTCCATGTCCGATTCGTCGATGGTCTGGGCGTTGTCGAGGACGTCCTGGAAGGTCTCCGGCTCCTCCAGCCCGAGCTCGTCGTAGACGTCCTGCCGGTACACGAAGTCAGAGACGTACACGCCGTGGGGAACCTGGTAGATGTTGTCCCCTCCGAGGAACGCCCCGCCGACGTTCAGTTCCCCGTTGACCTCCTCGATCGACGAGACGACGTCGTCGACGGTGCTGAGCTGGTCGGTCGCCCAGATGTCTGCCACCTGGTCGAACGTCGAGGTGTTCGCGTCCGGCGGGTTCCCCGACTGGATCAGCTGGGCCAGACGTCCCTCCTGGGTGCCGGACATCCCGCCCTCCTCGATGTTCATGTTGACGTCCGTCTCGTCCGTGAACTCCGACTCGAGGTCGCCCCAGAGGGATTCCCACGAGCTGTTGTAGTAGTCCGTGATGAAGTGGACCTCGTCGTCGCCGCCGCCGCCACCACCCAGACAGCCCGCGACGGCTCCAGTAATTCCCACACCTGCTCCCGCGAGTACCCGACGTCTATTGAGGGTATTCCGTGTCATCTGTGATCAAGCCACACTTGCACAGTGCTAACAGCCTTGTGCAGTCATATAAAAGTTCACTATTTTTTCGCATAGATTGCGGCGCGAGTATATCCTGTTGCCAATGGGAATTGCGCCGAAATATGCTCGGCAGCGACCGGCTTCGTTCTCACCGTGACTCGACGGTCTTCGACACCCAGCCGGTAGCACCGTCGGGCTTGGGCCCGTCTTTCTCGGGGATCTGGAGGTTTCCGTTCCCGTCTCGAGCCCGGACGATCACCTCGTGCGTTCCGGCCGCCCCGTACTCGTGTCGCCACTGCCGCCAGACGTCCTCGCCCGGGAGCGGTTCGGACAGCTCGGCGTCGGCCCAGGTGTCGCCACCGTCCGTGGAGACCTCGACGGCCTCGATACCGCGCGTGCCGGCGTAGGCGTGGCCGGCCACCTCGACACGACCGCCGCCGAAACGGTTGACCTGCCAGAGCTTGGCGACGGTCTCGACCGGGCCGGTGCCGTGCCAGCCCCGGTGCTCCCAGTAGCCCATCGTCTCCTCGTCGCGGACCTCGATCTCGGTCAGCCACTTCACGTTTATCTCGCCCCAGTGGCCCGGGACGAGCGCGCGCAGCGGAGCACCGTGTGGCCGCGGCAGCGGGCGGCCGTTCATACGATAGGCCAGCAGCCCCGGCCACAGCGCCTCGAGCGGGAACTCGTTGTAGTAGCCGTCCGCACCGTGCAGGACGACCCGATCGCCGTTGGGGGTCGCTTCCTCGAGGAGCCGCTCGACGGGCACGCCGCTCCAGAGGGCGGAGTCCATCTGCCGGCCGTTGAGCTGGTCGCCGACGCAGCGCAACGTGACGAACCGGTCCTCGAGGGTCATGGCTTCGATATCCGCGAAGTCGTACGCCAGTTCCTCCTCGACGGCACCCGTGATCGAGAGCGTCCACTCCCCGCGGTCGACGGCAGGGTTCACGTTGGCGATGTCGACCTCGTAGAAGTCGGTGCTGACCAGCGGCTCGAGCCCATCGACGGCGAGAGACTGCGTTTCCGCCCGCGTGAGCAGGTCTCGAACCGGAGACCGGGCGTCCTCGGGGATCTCGAGCCCGGGCGGGACCGACTCCTCGCCGGATCCGCGGACAAAGAGCCCGAGCCCGCTCAGACCGATCGCCGATCCGACGGCCCCGAGGACCCGTCGGCGACCGACGGAGCCACGGGCGGCGTCCGCGCCGGTGACGAGAACGGCCGTTCCGGCCGTTACCAGGAGGACGAAACCCGCCCCGACGGCGGAGCCGACGCTCGATATCGTCGAGCCGGTCAGTCCGAACGCGACCGCGCCGGACAGGACCGCACCGGTGACCACGCCGGCGATGGACGTGCCGCCTCGAACGGGCACCGCGTCGGCGACGGGCCCGCGCCCCCAGAGGAGCAACGCGCCGGGCAGGGCCGCCAGTCCGAAGCAGACGCACGTGATCGCGATGGCCGTCAGGAAGGCCAACCGGTGGCCGAGCGTCCCCAGTTCGGTGATCGCGACGGCCACGAGCGCGTCGGGGCTCACTGCGACGACGACGCGATCGATCGGCGTCGCGACGAAGGCCGGCCGTCTGCCGACCGACAGGTACGAGCCCCCTACGGCGGCGAGGCCAGCAGCGAGCGCCACGGCGACCGGCGGCAGCCACGGGCGGACGCGCGCGGTCGCCCCCGATATGCGTGTCATTAGCTACCAATACGGATCGATCGGGTATGAAAGCTTCGCGGCCGTCACCCGGTCGCTCTCAATCCGCCTTCACACCCGCCCTCGAGACCTCGGGATTCCGCAACAGCGGGAGCGAGACGATCGTCAGACAACTCAACACGAGCGCGGCACAGATGACGTACGTCAACCGGTAGCCGAACCAGAGATCGACCGCGGGAATCGCGATCAGCGGCCCGAGACTGAGTCCGACGTCGCCCATCACCTGGTAGACGCCGCCCATTCGGCCGAGTTCGTCGCCGGGCGTGAGATCGCCCATGATCGCGAGCAGCGCCGGTGCGGCCGCGCCCATGCCGCCGCCGACGAGCACGATCGCCCCCAGTAGCGCCTCGATCGTCGGCACGTAGGCGATGACCAGAAAGCCCACGCCCATCGACAGGAACGCGGGGATCGTCAGCAGCGTCCGGTCGCTGACCATGTCCGACACCCACCCGGTGACGATCGTCATCGATCCCGAGGTGAGCACGCCCAGCCCCATCACGATACCGCTGATACCCGCCGCACCGAGCGCGGAGAGCTCGAGCCCGTACTCGCTCGCGTAGCGGGCGAGCGTCGAGAGGATGATGCCGCCCCAGAGGAATCGGAGGGTGAAGTTCCCGTACCCGATCAGGACGACGGTCGGGTTGCCGGCGAGCAGCGACGGCACCTCCCGGAGCTTCGCGGCGCGGCCCTCCGCACCGCCGTGAACGTCGGGCAAGACGAGCGTCGCGACGGTGCCGGCGATCAGCGCGAGCAGGCCCGCGGTGAGAAACGCCGTCTGCATGCTGGCGAGATCGGTCAACACGCCGCCGACGACGAGGCCGGTCGGGAAGCCGAGCGACTGTCCGCCGCGCATGTAGCCGACCCACCGGCCGCGGTTGTCGGCCGTCGTGACGTACGTGATCGTCGCGAACGCGCCGATGAACACGAACGCGCTGCCGACGCCCCAGAACAGCCGCGCCAGGACGAAGACGACCCCCGGCAGCGACACGTCGCCGAGCACCGGCACCGTTCCGAGGTGGGTCGACGGCGTGTTGAGGCCGACGATGTACCCGAACGGGGCCAGCGCCTGCGTGAACAGCCCGAAGATCATCGGTTTCCGCGCGCCGATCTGGTCGATGATCGTCCCGGCCGGCGTGTTCATAAACAGCCGCGCGATCCGATTGGCCGAGAGGATCAGGCTCAGCATGACCGCACTGATCACGAGTCGCTCGTCGAGCAGCGGGAGCGTCGGAAAGGCCACGCCCGTCGCTACGCCGCCGAAGAAGACGCCGGCGATGACCGCGAGCGCGATCGTCCTGATCTCCGCCGTGGCGTACGTCGCCTCCTCAGACATGGGTGCGGGACGCGTCTGCTCGAGCGGTCGCGGATGGACGGGTCACGATTCGATCCCGCGTTCCGCCAGAATCTCCTCGCGCAGTGCCGTCTTGCGGATCTTCCCGCTGCCGGTCTTGGGGAGGTCGCGTCGGATCTCGACGATCCGCGGGTGTTTGTACGGGGCGAGTTCGCCGAGGACGTACGCCTCGACGTCGTCTTCGGACAGGTCCGCACCGTCCCGCGGGGTGATCGCGGCGGCGACCGTCTCGCCGCGTCGGTCGTCCGGCACGCCGAAGACCGCCGCCTCGTGGACGTCCGGATGTTCGTACAGCAGGTTCTCCACCTCGCGCGGGTAGACGTTGTAGCCCGCGGTCAGGATCATCTCCTTCTCGCGTCCCTTGATGTAGTAGTAGTTGTCCGCGTCCCGCGTTCCGATGTCGCCGGTCCGGAAGTAGCCGTCCTCGGTGAAGACCTCGTCGTTCGCCGCGGGGTTCTCGTAGTAGCCCTTCATCACCTGCGAGCCGGCGACGAGGATCTCGCCCTCCTCGCCGGGACCGACCTCGGTGCCGTCCTCGTCGACGATCTTCGACCGCGTGTGACCGACCGGCTGGCCGACGCTCCCGGGCCGCTTTCCGAGCGACGACCACCGGATCGTGTGCGTCGTCGCGGTCGTTTCGGTCAGGCCGTACCCCTCCGAGAGCGGCACGTCGAACGCCTCCTCGAACTGCTCCTGGGTCGGTTTCGGGAGCTTGTCCCCGCCCTGCCCCGCCTTGACCAGCGTCGACAGGTCGTACTCGTCCGGGTCGTGGGCCTCGAGCAGATCGACGAACATCGCGGCGACGCCGGTAAAGGCCGGCACGTCGTGCTCGTCGAGTGTTCGAAGCACTCGTTCCGGGTCCCACTGATCGGGGCGGAGCAGGTGCAGCGTCCGGCCGGCACACAGCGACGCCATCATCTGGATCATCCCCGTGATGTGGTACATCGGCAGGACGATGAGCGCGTCGCCCTCGATCGGGCCGGCGCTGTAACTCGAGACGCTCTGTGCGATCTGGACCCGGAAGTTGCGGTGGGTCAGCAGGACGCCCTTGGGCTTGCCCGTCGTCCCCGAGGTGTAGGGCTGGAGGAGCACGTCGTCGTCGCCCCGCTCGGCGATCGCCGCGTCGGCGTCGCCGGCACCGAGCGCTGCCAGGGACGGGTGGTCGTCGCTCGCCGTCGCGCTGACGACCGCCGTCTCGAGATCGGCGACGGCCTCGCGCACGTGCTCGTCGGCGTCGCCTTCGACCAGCACCGCGTCGGCGTCGGCGTGATCGAGCTGGTACGCGATCTCCCGACGCCGGTATTCGGGGTTCAGCGGGCTCGCGATCACGCCGGCGCGACAGCAGGCCCAGATCGCGACACAGAATGGGATCCCGTTCGGGATGTAGACGCCGACCCGATCGCCCGCCTCGAGGCCGAGTTCTCGGAGACCGTTCGCGAACCGAGCGACGCGATCGCCGAACTCGCGATAGGTGATCGTCTCGCCGGCGTGTTCGACGGCGACCGTGTCGGGGTATTCCGCGACCGCTCGATCGAGCAGGTTGGCGACGTTGCCGTCGTACGGCGGCTCCAAGAGGGTCTCCGCGGATACGATATCGAGCTCCATGTTGCCCGTGGTTCGTCGTTCGACCTGAAAAGGATACGGGTACTGGTAACACCGTTCGTATTCCGCACCGTCCTGCGCTCGAGCGCGGGACGGGCGGGTCCGGCCCCGAGACGGACTCGTTCCAGCGACCCCGAGACGGTGCTACTCGAGTCGCGGCACGCCCTTGATCGTGACCGTCTCGCCGACCATGTACGAGGAGGCGGGGCTGGCGAGAAACTGCGCGAGGTCGGCGACCTCCTCGGGTTTGCCGATGGTGCGGTCCGGGGTGGTTCGGGCGATTTCGTCCGCGTCGTCCTCGACGCCCATCTGGGTGCGGACGCCCTCGGTGGCGACGAGCCCGGGCGCGATACAGTTGACCCAGATGCCGTCCTCGGCCCAGTCGGGCGCGACGGAGGTCGTGAAGTTGACGACGCCGGCCTTGGCCGCGCCGTAGTGGCTCATCGTCTTCGAGCCCCGGGTGCCCGCGACGCTGGCGAAGTTGACGATCCGGCCGCCGCCGTTGTCGCGCATGTACTCGACTGCGATCTGCGAGCAGTGGAACGTGCCGTGGAGGTTGATGTCGACGATCGTCTTCCAGCCGTTCTCGCTGATCTCGGACGGCGGGGCCTGGAAGCTCGCCCCCGCGTTGTTGATCAGAATGTCGAGCCCGCCGAACGCGTCGACTGTCTCGTCGACGAGCCGTCGGACGGCCTCGCGGTCGGTCACGTCGCACTCGATCGCGATCGCCTCGCCCGGCCGATCGCTCTCGTTGATGGCGTCGGCGACCGGTTCCACGTTCTCGAGTTCGCGAGACGAGACGACGACGTTCGCGCCGTCCTCGGCGAACCGCTCGACGATCGTCTTCCCGATGCCGCTCGAGGACCCGGTGACGATCGCCGTCTGGCCGTCGACGCCGAACTGCGCGGTCGTCATCGGTGCACCCCCGCGAGCGCGGCGCGTTCTACTGCCCGTACTCCCGAACCGAGCGTGATATTCACTGCCATTCGCGTCTACGGGTTCATCGACCGCCGGTATAAGCTATTCGACCACCTGCGCCGCGGTGGCGCGCACTGGGTGCGTGGCGAGCGAGAGAGCGAACGGAGCAGTCGGCGGCGGGGCGGCCGCCCCCGTGCCGGTGTGAGCGGGACGCTCGTCGACGGCGCGGGCCGCCGTCACACAGCGCAGCGTCGGTCCACCGTCCGAACCGCGAGGGGTACTGTTATGTCAGTCGTACGCAAACCGTGGTGGCAATGAGACGCGGACAGCACGGACGCGGAACGCGACGCAGCGCAACCGACCGACCGGCGGCGACCAGCGACTTCACCGCGGAGGGACGCAATGCCGAATAAGCCCCTCGAGGCGCTCGAGGCGATGGTCGGCGACTCGCGAGTCACCGTCGAGGAGTTCCGGATCGAGCCGGGCAAGGTCGAGGAGTTCGCGCGAGCGATCACCGCCGAGGACCCGGTCTTCCGCGACGAGACGGCGGCCGCCGAACGGGGCCACGATCGCGTCCCCGCGCCGCTGACCTACAGCCAGGTCGGCCGGTTCCCGCGGTACACGCCCGCCGACGTCGACGGTAAGGGGTTCGACCTCGGGTTTCAACCCGAGTACGTCCTCCACGGCGAACAGGCCCACGAGTACGAGCGCCCGATCTACGTCGGCGACGTGCTCGAGGGGACGACCACCCTCGCGGACGTCTTCCAGCGCGAGGGCCCCCGCGCGGGGACGATGACCTTCGCCGTCCTCGAGACGGAGTACCGGGCCCAGAACGGCGAACTCGTGCTGACCGACCGGGCGACGGCGATCGAAACGGAGGGGGCGGTCGACGACGACACCGGGGACGACGCCTCGAGCGAGACCGCCGAGACAGCGACGAACGGCGGGGCCGCCGCGGCCGAGTCGGAAGCGCCGCCGGCGACCGTCGGCGAGTTCGACCGCGTCCGCGACGCCGCCGACCTCGCGGTCGGCGACGCCGGCCCCACCGCAGTCGTCGACGACCTCGAGCGCAAGCAGTTCGTCAAGTACGCCGGGGCCAGCGGCGACTTCAATCCGATCCACTACGACGAGCCCTACGCCACGGCCGCGGGCAACGAGAGCGTCTTCGGGCAGGGGATGTTCACCGCCGGGATCACCTCCCGCGTCGTCGCCAACTGGTTCGACCTGCGGGACGTCGCCTCGTTCGGCGTTCGATTCCAGTCACGGGTCTTCCCCGGCGACACCGTCGTCGCGACCGGCGAGGTCGTCGAGATCGACGAGGACGCGAGAACGGTCGAAACGGAACTCGAGGCGCGGACGACTGCGGGTGAAACGCTGCTCACCGGGACGGCGACGGCCGCCCTCGAGTGAACGCGGCGCGACGCCGTTACGCGGGGACGAACACCGGGACGGCGACGGCCGCCCTCGAGTGAACGCGGCGCGACGCCGTTACGCGGGGACGAACACCGGGACGGCGGCCTCGTCGGAGACCTGCCAGAATGTGACCTCGACCGACGCACCGATCTCGAGGCGCTCGGGGTCGGCGTCGATCAGTGCGAGCAGCCGTGGCCCCTCGGCCAGCTCGATCACGCCGACGACGTAAGGCGTCCGATCGGCGAATCCCGGCTCGCCCGGGACGTGGCAGACGGTGTAGGTGTAAATCGTCCCGACGCCCTCGCTGGCCTCGAACGGCGGGTCCTCGGCCCCGCACCCGGTGCAGACCGCTCGGGGGTACAGCTGCCGGTTGCCGCAGTCACACGCCTGGTAGCGGAGGATTCCCTCGAGCGTCGCCGCCCAGAACGGGACCGTCGCGCCGGTGGGGACCGGAACGGGTCCGTTCCACTCCTCGCGGCGGTCCTCGACCCGCGCCGGCTCGCTCATGCTTCCCTCCGGAGCACGACGGTGCTACTCGAGGACAGCAGGCCGCCGGTGCCGTGGGCGACCGCGACCTCGGCGTCGTCGACCTGGCGCTCGCCCGTGTAGTCGCCCCGGAGCTGACGGACGGCCTCGATGAGAACGAAGACCCCGAAGTGGCCGGGGTGGCAGTACGAGAGCCCGCCGCCCTGCGTGTTCATCGGCAGCTCGCCGCCGGGGGCGGTCGTACCGCCTTCGACGAACGCACCGCCCTCGCCCGTCTCGCAGAAGCCCAGATCCTCGAGGGTGACCAGTGCGGTGTAGGTAAACGAGTCGTATATCTGGGCGACGTCGACGTCCTCGTGGGTAATCCCCGCTTGCTCGAACGCTTTCGGCCCCGTCACCGCCGCGCCGGTGGTGGTCATGTCCGGCATCTCGCTGATGTCCTGACGGTGGGTGCTCGTCGAGGCGACGCCCGCGACGGCGACCTCGGGAACGCCGAGTTCCCGCGCTTTCTCCGCGGAGACGAGGACCACCGCGCCGCCGCCGTCCGAGACCAAACAGCAGTCCAGCAGGTTGAACGGCTCGGCGATCCGCCGGGACTCGAGGACGTCGTCGACCGTAATCAGGTCTTGGTGGGCCGCCTTCGGATTCATCGACGCCCACTCGCGGGTCGAGACGGCGATCTCCGCGAGCTGTTCCTCGGTCGTGCCGTACTCGTGCATGTGTCGGCGGGCGGCCATCGCGTACGCCCCCGGCGGCCGGAACAGCCCCGTCGGACGGACGAAGCCGTCGATCGGGTGCGTCTCCTCGAGCGATCGGTCCCGATCGGGGCCCGTCTTGCGCGTCGAGCCGTAGGCGACGACGACCACGTCTGCCTCGCCGCGGGCCATCGCGTCGCCGACGTGACCGCAGAACTGTTCGAACGACGAGCCGCCGATCTCGGTGCCCTCGAGAAACGAGGGCTCGTCCAGGTCGAGGTACTCGGCGAGCACCAGCGCCGGCATGTAATCGTCGCCGCCCGCGACCGCGACGCCGTCGACGTCCGCGAGGGAACAGCCGGCGTCCTCGAGGGCACGGACGGTCGCGATGGCCGCGTTGTCGAGCCAGTTCCGGTCGGGCGTCTCGCCGAGATCGCTCTCGCCGACGCCCGCACAGATCGGTTCAGCCACGCGTATCCCTCCGTTCGGAAGATCGTCCCATGCTCACCCGGTATCCCGACCGGACGCAAATAGTTTGTGGGAAGGGGTGACATATCGGGCGTCTCGCGGCGGCACCGCGGACTCGGACGCCGCGGGAACGGACTCGAGTAGCCGTCCCGTCGCGACGGATCGGCGGCGACTGCTGCCCCGAACACCGACGCCGTCCACCTGTCGACCGGGGAGTACTATTTTATACCACTCCATGATATCATGGGCCATGGATTTAGCAACCGTTACCGAGCGTGCGAGGGACGGGAACGTCGCGCAGTTACACGACGAGACGGTCCGGCACCACGGCGACGCGCAGGCGATCGAGTATCACGGGCGGACGCTGACCCACGAGGAACTGCAGGCCGAGAGTTCCCGGTTCGCCGGCGGGCTGACCGAGCTCGGGATCGAGCCCGGCGACGTCCTTCTGCAGTATCTGCCGAACTGCCCGCCGTACCTGATCGGCGCGCTCGGGGCGTTCAAGGCCGGTGCGATCGTCTCGCCGGTCAATCCCCAGTACCGCAAGCGGGAGCTGACCTACCAGCTCGAGGACACCGAGGCGGCGGCGGTGCTCACCCACGAGGCGCTGGAACCGTACCTCGAGGCGGCGCTCGCCGAGATCGAGCGGGACCCGGTCGTCATCTCGGTCGGCACCGACGCCGACGACGTCCGCGCCTTCGACGAGGTTCGCGGCGAGGAGACGTTCGTCGAGCGGGCCGACGACGACGTGGCGCTGCTGCCGTACACCTCGGGGACGACGGGCAAACCCAAGGGCGTCCAGCTGACCCACCGCAACTTCCGCGCCCAGACGTTCGCCGTCATCTCGCAGGAGCACGCGCTCGAGGACGACGCCGTCCGGAGCCTCGTCTGGCTCCCGCTGTACCACATCACCGGCTTCACCCACACCGCGTGGCAGCCGCTGATCCGCGGCGGGAGCGTCTACCTCCGCAGCGCGGCCAACTGGGACGGCGACGCCGCCATGGAACTGATCGAAGCGGCGGGGATCACCCACTACGTCGGCGTCACCGCGATGTACGTCGACATGATCAACAGCGACTCGTTCGGCGACTACGACCTCACCAGCCTCGAGTCGGCCGGCGAGGGCGGCGCGAAGCTGTCCGTCGCGGTCCAGGAGGAGTTCGAGGAGACCGCGGGCGTCGAGATGAGCGAAGGATACGGTCTCACCGAGACGAACGGCGCGACCCACTCCCAGAGCGGCTCGACGTTCGGGCTGCGCCACGGGACGATCGGCCAGCCGACCCGGATGACCGAGGCCAAGATCGTCGATTCGAGCGGTGAGACGGTCGACGTCGGCGAGGAGGGGGAGCTCCTCGTTCGCGGGCCACAGGTGATGACGGGCTATCACGGGATGCCCGAGGCCACCGAGCGGGCCTTCACCGAGGACGGCTGGTTCCGCACCGGCGACATCGCCCGCCGGGACGCGGACAACTACTACGAGATCGTCGACCGGAAGAAGCACATGATCAACTCGGCCGGCTACAACATCTACCCCAGCGAACTCGAGGAGTTGCTGGCCGAACACGAGGCCGTCGCCGAGGGCGCGGTCGTGGGCATCCCGGACGAGCGGCGCAACGAGGTCCCGAAGGCCTACGTCGTCACGCGGCCGGGTGTCGAACCCGGCGTCGACGTCACCGCCGAGGAGATCAGGGAGTTCTTCCTCGACAACGTCGCCTCCTACAAACACCCCCGCGAGGTCGAGTTCATCGACGAACTCCCGCGGACGACCTCCGGCAAGATCCAGAAGTACAAGCTCGAAGGCCGCGAGGAGTCGGCGGGCGAATAGATCGTGCGGGTCCTCGTCACACCCCACGTTCTCGGCGGCGGCGGGCCGATCCTCGCCGACGAGATCCGCGACCGGCGTCCCGGGATCGACCTCGAGCACGTCGAGAGCGAGGACGAACTGCGCGAGGCCGTCGGCGACGCGACGGCCCTCCTCACCCACCGGCTTCCGAGCGAGGTGCTCGCGGCGGCCGACGACCTCGAGTGGGTACAGGCGCTCAGTGCGGGCACCGACGACTACGATCGCGAGGCGCTGGCCGACCGCGACGTCGCGCTGACGAACGTCTCGGGCATCCACGCGAAGCCGATCGGCCAACAGGTGCTCGGCTACCTGCTGCACTTCGAGCGACGGTTCGACCGGGCAGTGACCCAGCAACACCGCCGGGAGTGGGACCGATACGCGGGCGGCGAACTCGGCGATCGAACGGTCGGAATCGTCGGCGTCGGCGCGATCGGTTCCCAGGTCGCCGACTACTGCCGATCCTTCGAGGCTCGCGTCATCGGAACCAAACGCGACCCGACCGACGCACCGGAACACGTCGACGAAATATACGGGCCGGACGGACTCGAGACCGTCCTGGCCGAGAGCGACTATCTCGTGCTCGCCTGTCCGCTGACCGACGAGACTCGACATCTGATCGACGCCGACGCCCTCGCGGAGGCGGCCGACGACGCCGTGCTCGTCAACGTCGCCCGCGGCGAAATCGTCGACCAGCCCGCGCTCGTCGACGCGCTCCAGGCCGACGCCCTCGGCGGCGCTGCGCTGGACGTCTTCGAGACGGAACCGCTCCCCGAGGAGTCGCCGTTGTGGGACCGCGACGACGTGCTCGTGACGCCGCACATGGCCGGGAGCACGCCCCACTACTGGGAGCGCTGTGCCGACGTCTTCGTACGAAACTACGAGCGGTTTCGCGAGGGCCGCGACCTCGAGAATCGCGTCGTTTGAGGTGGTCGCTCGCGGCCCGGCGATCCGTCCATAGATTGAAGGGTTGTCCCGTCGACCAGCACGTATGTCAGACCTTCGCATCGACGCGATGGTACCGGGGCTGTCGACCGACTCGGGCGACGCGGCCGCCCGCGCCGAGGAACTCGGATTCGACGGCGTCTGGACGCCCGAGACGGACAACGACGCCTTCCTCCCGCATCCGCTGATCGCGGACCGGACCGACGAGATCCGGCAGGGAACGCGCATCGCGCTCTCCTTTACTCGCAGTCCGATGGCGCTGGCCTACACCGCCTGGGACCTCGCGCGGTACACCGACGGCCGGTTCGTACTCGGACTCGGGACGCAGGTCAAGGGCCACAACGAGCGCCGGTTCAGCGTGGACTGGGCGTCGCCGGGGCCGCGGCTGCGCGAGGTCGTCGAGTCGCTCCGGCACATCTTCGACGCGTTCCAGGGGGAGACCGAACTCGACTATCAGGGGGATCACTACTCGTTTTCGCTCATGACCGAGACGTTCGATCCGGGACCGATCGACCACCCCGACATCCCGATCTACATCGCGGGCGTCAACGAGTACAACATCCGGCTCGCGGGCGAGCGCTGCGACGGGCTGGCGATGCACCCGTTCAACACGCCCGAATACACCGACGAGGTGATCGCCCCGACCGTTTCGGAGGGTGCCGACCGCGAGGACCGCTCGCTCGAGGACGTGGCCCTCTCCGCGAGCCCGTTCGTCGTCACGGGTGAGAGCGAGGCGGAGCGCGACCGGTCTCGAGCGGCGGTCCGCCGCCGCATCGCCTTCTACGGCAGCACTCGCACGTACCACGACGTGCTCGACCACCACGGCTGGCGCTCCGTCGGCGAGGAGTTACACGAACTCTCGAAAGCGCAGCGCTGGGACGACATGGCCGACCTGATCACCGACGAGATGGTGGCGACGTTCGCGATCGAAGCGCCGCCCGAGGAACTGCTCGCGCGGGCCGAAGCCGTCTACGGCGGCATCGCGGACCGCGTCGTCCTCCCACTCGATCACGGCGAGGCCTTTCTGAACGCGTAGTAACGGACACCGTCGCGACACTCGTACTCGACTCTCTCTCGGTCCTCGAGCGTGCCGAGCGCGCCGAGCGTATCGAGTAGCTGCGCCGGATAGCGGACCTCGCCGGCGCGGTGGCGGGTGAGTTCCATCGGCGTCGCCGGGCCGATGGCCGTCACCGCCTCAAGCGTCTCTCCCGTCAGGGTCTCGAGCGCCGACCGGGTGGTCTCGATCGCCTCCTCGTAGTTGGTGAAGACCGGGCCGTGACCGGGGAAGACGCGGTCGATGGGTCGTCCGTCGAACCGATCCAGCGAACGGTGGAACGCCTCGACGGCGTCGTACGCCCCGTAATCGATGCCGACGTGGATCGCGCCGGGTCGAAACGGTTCGATGAGCGCGTCGCCGCTGAACAGGGTGCGCTCGCCGTTCAGGTCCGTCGCCAGGCTCGCGTGGTGTATCTGGTGGCCGGGCGTGTGAATCGGGTCGAACTCGCGGTCCGCGACCGCGAACGGCTCGCCGAACTCGAACGGAACGGCCGCCTCGGGCGCGAGCAGCCGGCGGTTTCGCTCGAGGGACGACCGGGCTCGTTCGACCTCGCGGTCGATCGCTTCCCCGCGATACCCCGCGGAGCGCCCGATCTCGCGGACCCCTTCGGCGAGGTCCGCGGGGTCGCGCTCGAGTTGCTCGAGCACCGGGCGCGGGGCGTAGACCGTCGCGCCGGCCTCGCGCAGGAACGGGACCTGGCCGATGTGGTCGCTGTGGGGATGCGTGACGACGACGGCCTCGACGTCGCCGGGTTCGTACCCCTTCGTGGCCAGTCCGTCGCGGATCGTCGCTTCGGCGCGGTCCTGCGGATCGCCGGCGTCGATCAGGATCGGCGCGGGCGTTTCGATCAGGTACGCCGCGGCGTGTTTCGGCGGCCACTCGATGTCGAAGTCGAGCCGCGAGACGTCGCTCGATTCGCGCTGCGTCGGATCGTCCATCGTGTCCGCTCAGATGAGTTCCCGGGCGATCGTTCGCTTCTGGATCTCGTCGGTGCCCTCGAAGATGCGGAAGACGCGCGCCGAGCGGTAGTTTCGCTCGATGGGAAGGTCCTTCATGAAGCCGGCACCGCCGTGGACCTGCATCGCGACGTCGGCCGCGTCGTTGGCCAGTTTCGCGCCGCGGAGCTTCGCCATCGACTCCTCCTTGCGTGCCCGCTCGCCGTTGTCCATCTTCCAGGCGGCGTAGCGGTAGAGCTGACGGACCTGCTCGAGGTCCGTCGCGAGTTCGGCCAGCTGGAACGACACCCCCTGTCGGTGGCCGATCGGCTTGCCGAACGTCTCCCGATCGCGGGCGTACTCGACCGACAGGTCGAGCAGGTACTGGGCGGTTCCCACCGCACCGGCGGCGATGTTGATCCGGCCGCCGCCGATCCAGTCCATCGCGGACTGGAACCCCCTGTCGACCTCGCCCAGCACCTGCTCCTCGCCGACGCGACAGTCGTCGAAGTGGAGTTCGGAGTGCGTGCCGGGCGTCATTCCCATCGCGCGGTGGATCGTCCCGACCTCGAAGCCGGGCGTCTCCTTGTCCACGAGGAAGCACGTGATCCCCTCGAGGTCGCCGTCCTCGCCGCTCGTCCGCGCGAAGACCATGGCGAAGTCCGCGTAGGGACCGTTCGTGATGTAGACCTTCTGTCCGTTGATGACCCACTCGTCGCCGTCTTTCTCCGCTCTGGTGTCCATGTGGTGGGCGTCGCTGCCGTGGCCCGGCTCGGTCAACGCGAAGCAGGTCGTGATCTCGCCGTCCATCAGCGGCTCGAGGTACTCCTCGCGCTGCCGGTCGTCACACGACAGCAGGATGGGCGTCGGCCCGCCGGCACCGCCGAAGATCGCGCTGTGGAACCCGGGCGGCCGGTTCGACATGTGTTCGCCGACGATCGCGCGAGTGAGGATATCGACGTCACCGCCGCCGACCTCTTCCGGCATCGTCATCCCGTAGAAGCCCGCTTCGACCGATTTCTGGCGGATCTGCTCGACGATATTGCGATACTCCGGAACCTGCCGGTGCTCGTCGTCGACGATGTGTTTCTCGTAGTCCGCGCCGAGGAACTGATCGTACTCGTTCTCGAGGGGCGCGACCTCCTGATCGATGAAGTCGTCGAGGGCCTTCTTGATCTGCACCGCTTCGGACGGTTCGCTGAAGTCCATAACCAATGTCACGTAACGGACCACATAAGCGTTACCGTGGTACAGACTTTCAATCGGTTCGACACCCCCCGGCGATCCCGTATCGAGCGAATTCGCCGGCGAACCCGGTCGACTCCGAATCCGACCGATTTTTTCGGTCGAAACGGGCGTTCAGCAGAGCGGAACAGTTTTACTCCGGATCGTTGAATGTGAGATATGACAACGTCAGACACGAACGGGGGAAATCGGGTGGCTGCAGTGGTCAAAACCCTGGACGTGCTCGAGGCACTGTGGCAGGCCGAGGGTGCCGGGGTAACGGAACTCACCGAACGGACCGACCTCGCGAAGAGCACGGTCCACGCCCACCTGACGACGCTTCGCTCGAAGGGGTACGTGGTCCAGGAGGGGGACGAATACCGGCTGAGTCTCCGGTTTCTCTCCTTCGGCGAGCACGTCAAACACGCCGAGCCGCTGTACGCAGCGTCCGACGCGCCCATCGCCGAACTCTCCGCGGACGTCGGCGAACGAGTGCTCTGTTCGACACACCAGAACGGGCTCGGAACGATCATCAACGTCAGCGAGGGGACCCGATCGTTCACGAGCGACGTCGACGTCGGAACGCACACCTACCTCCACAACTCGGCCGGCGGAAAGGCCATGCTCGCGCATTTCTCGACGGAGCGAGTCGACGAGATCATCGCGGAGTGGGGGCTCCCCGCGTTCACGGACGAGACGATCACCGACCGAGACGCCCTTCTCGACGAACTCGACGCGATCCGCGAGGAGGGCGTCGCGTACAACCGCGGGGAGTACCTCCCCGGAATCAGTGCGATCGCCGCACCGATTCTGGACACCGACGGAACCGTCTACGGCGCGGTCACCGTCGCCGGCCCCCACCATCGGCTCGAGAACGAGTGGGAGGAACACGACCTCCGGACCCAGTTGCTGTCGACGGCCAACACGATCGAAGTGAACGTGATGTTCTCTTAGCCGTTCAGCCAGACTGAACGGGGGCCGCGAGGGGCCGGACGGTTCCGACGCACGGGGACACCGGACGAATCCGATCGATCCCCGCCCCGACTCGTCTTACAACCATATGTCCGTAATCCTAACGCGCGTCGCGGACCGACGTCGACCGCGTCTCGCGGAGCGAAAGGCGAACCGACCGGGACGGCAACCGACCGAGCGACCGATTCGCACTGGCTGCTGTTCACCGAGGTCACCGAACCCGATCCGCGTGATGTATCTAAAGTGGTATTTTTTGTATACCCTAATAAAGCAGATATGTAGTCGAACCCGGTATTGACAGATTCCGTGGTACCGCCGTCGAGAATCTCGAGGTTCGGGAGCGAGCTGAAACCGGGGACTGGCCGCAGCGGGAATTGGACGGAGGAACCGCACCGAAACCACGTCGAAATCACCGACGACGGGTGGGGAGATACCGCTGGCCATCCATAGAACGTCCTGCTCTGCTTCTGGGCCGTGTCCACCGGGAGTGGGTTCGACGCGACAGTTCGGGAGACGACCTCGAGTCCGGTCGATTGTCGTTCCGCAGCGACGGTTCGTCGGCCGAACGGACGAGGCGACGACTCCCACCCGAGGACGAACGCAGCTCATCCATCATCCCAATTACCTATTATCTGAACATATCTGTATATTTAGGACATGGGGATGCGATCGCTGGCCACTCGAGATTCGGGAGAGGACGGAGGCGGTCGAAACCAGAACGGGAGCCGGAGCGCGAGGGCGAAGTTACCACTGTTCAGTCCGGCCGGCGATTTCGTAAACAGCACCGCAAACGAGACGATAAATAATGAACGAATTTATGTAGGTCGCGACCGATGACGGATCTATGCGACTCGAGAACGAGACGGTAGTGATCACGGGTGCGGCGTCGGGAATCGGGCGGGCGACCGCCGAGCGCTGCGCCGAAGCGGGAGCGCGCGTTATCGTCACCGACGTCGACACCGAGGGCGGCCGGGCGGTCGCCGAGACCATCGAGGAATCCGGCGGCGAGGCCGCGTTCCACGAACTCGACGTTACCGACAGCGACCAGTTCCACGCGGTCGTCGACGCGGTCGCCGACGACCACGGCCTGGACGTGATGGTCAACAACGCCGGCACCGGCCACCCCGGCGGCAGCCTGGAGGAACTGGACGACGAGATCCGGGACTTCGTCATCGACATCAACATCAAGGGCGTCTGGAACGGCTGTCACGCCGCCCTCCCGCACATGAAAGAGCAGGGGTCGGGCGCGATCGTCAACGTTGGCTCGCTGGCGAGCCTCCTCGGCCTCCCCAAGCAGGCCGCCTACTCGACGACCAAGGCCGCCGTCTTGAACATGACCCGGACCATCGCCGCCGAAGCGGGCCCCTACGGCGTCCGCGCCAACGCCGTCTGTCCCGGCTTCACCGATACGCAGATGCTCGAGGGTTTCCTCGAGCAACAGGACGACCCCGAGGCGGCACGGGAGGAGATGGCGGCGGAGTACCCGCTCAAACGGCTTGGCGAACCCGAGGAGATCGCGAACGCGATCCTGTTCCTCGCGAGCGACGAGTCCTCGTTCGTCAGCGGCCACGGGCTGGTCGTCGACGGCGGGTTCTCGACCTGCTGATCGCGGGTTCACGACTCGACGCGGCGAGAACCGACGGTCGAGCGAGCGCGACCGATCCGTCCACCGTCGTGTCGACGATCCCGAACGAAGGTTTTTGCCGCGAACCGGTCATGCAGAGGACGTGACTCACGATAGCACGGCGATCGTCACGGGTGGCGGTGGCGGAATCGGACGACAGATCTGCCTCGAGTTGGCCAGTCGCGACTGCGATATCGTCATCGCGGATATCGACGACGCGGGGATGGACGAGACGGCGGAACTGGTCGAGGCCGAGGGGCAGGTCGGTCGGCCGCTGCACACCGACCTCAGTGACGTAGCCACCATCGAGTCGACAGTCGACGCAGCCGTCGAGGAGTTCGAGACGATCGACGTGCTGGTGAACAACGCGGGGATCGCCGGGCCGACGGCACCCTGTGAGGACGTCGAGACCGACGACTGGGACGCGACGATGGCGGTCAACCTGACCGGGCCGTTCGCGATGTGTCGGTCGGTACTGCCGCACATGAAAGCCGACGGCTACGGTCGAATCGTCAACGTCGCATCTGTCACCGGCAAGCGCCCGCTCGCCAACCGAACACCGTATGCGACGTCGAAAATGGGATTGATCGGCTTCACCCGTACGCTCGCCGCTGAAGTGGGCGCACACGATATCAACGTCAACGCGATCTGCCCAGGGTCGGTCGACGGGCCGCGTATCCAGCGCGTCTTCGAGCGGCAGGCCGAGGCGACGGACCGGACGTCCGAGGCGGTACGCGGCGATGCACAGGCGGACAGTCCCCGGGGCGAACTCGTCCAGCGCGAGGACGTCGCCGGACTCGTCGGGTTCCTCTGTTCGGATCGGGCGGACCGGATCACCGGGCAGGACATCAACGTCTCGGCCGGCAAGGTGATGTACTGACCACCGCGGGACGACGCGCGAATGCAGTAGTTACGGCTCGCGAACCTCCGCGACGCTCGCGAGCTGGTCACCCGCGGTTACGGTCGCTTCGCGCGTGAGCGCGTAGAGGAGCCCGTGTCGGTCCGCACGCGCCTCGTGCAGCGGTTCGTAACTGGTCGGATGGTAGACCGTCCCGATCGGCGTCCCCGCCGTAATCGAGTCGCCGACCTCGAGGGACGGGCTCGGCCGAAAGAGCCCGGAGTCGTCGGCGGTGACCTGCCCGAGGTGGTTTCTGGCGACGGTCTGGTCGCGCTCGGGGACGTCGCCGGGGAGCAACTCGAGGTACCGGCACACGTCGAGTAGTCCCTCGACGCCGTCCGCGACGACGTCCTCGAGGATCTGTTTGTTGTGGGCGAGTTCGGGCGTGATCGACGGGACCTCCGCTTCGGCGGCGGCGACGCGAAGCTTGCCCGCGAACCCGCGTCGGTGCCACTCGTCGGGGGCGTCCTCGTCGGCTCGTTCGGACAGCAGGAGCTCGCTACCGAAGGCTTCGGCGAGACGGCGAGAGCGGGTGTCGTCCTCGCGGTAGACGACGTGGGGCAGCATATCGGGACTGCCGGTGTGGAGGTCGACGAGGGCGTCGGCCGCCGTGACCGACTCCCAGAGGCGAGCGGCCATGCGCTGGTGGAGGGTGCCGTCGCTGTCGCCCGGCCAGATCCGGTTCATGTTGGGATTGACGCTGTCGAGTTGCTCCGGCGTCGTGTAGGAGACGCGATCGAACGTCAGCGGGTTCGCGACGGGAACGGCGATCACCGTTCCGGAAAGCGACTCGAGCGGCAGGCGTTCGTGGAACCGCCGGAGGACCTCGGTGCCGTTGATCTCGCGGCCGTGCTGGGCCGCCTGCACGTACAGCGTCGGTCCCAGCTCGTCGCCGCGATAGGTGTGGACCGTCGTCGTCAGTTCCACACCCGACGGCAGCCGTGCGAGCGTCACCTGTTCTGCCGTGTGCGTGCCCTCGCTCATGCACCCTCGTTCCACGTCCGTCGGTATGTACCTGCGGCCGGCTACCGATGTTCGACGCCGTCACACTCGGTACCGGGGCGAGCAGCGCCACCGCTCGCGGCGCGAGACCACTACCGTTTTCACGCGTCCGGTCGTTCCGGCGGATATGGGAGACGTTACTGCGACCCTGCACACGAACCGTGGCGACATCGATGTCGAACTCTACGACGACCGCGCACCGCGGACCGTCGACAACTTCGTCGGGTTGGCCACGGGCGGCAAGACCTGGACCGACCCCGAAACCGGCGAGGAGGTCGAGGGCGAGCCGCTGTACGACGACGTCGCCTTTCACCGCGTCATCGAGGACTTCATGATCCAGGGCGGCGACCCGACCGAGACCGGTCGCGGCGGCCCCGGCTACCAGTTCGACGACGAGTTCCACGACGAACTGCGCCACGACGACGAGGGCATCCTGAGCATGGCCAACTCCGGCCCCGACACCAACGGCTCACAGTTCTTCATCACGCTCGCGCCCCAGCCCCACCTCGACGACCGCCACGCCGTCTTCGGGAAAGTTACCGACGGGATGGACGTCGTCCACGAAATCGGTAGCGTCGAGACCGACGCCAACGATCAGCCGAACGAGGACATCGTCCTCGAATCGGTCTCCGTCGACTACGAGTAATCGTCGGCCGGCCGGACCCCGACGGGGTCACGGGCTGTTTCTCGGCGGTTCTCGCTCGAGCGGCGTGATCGGTCACCGTTTACCGACGAGAAACCCGATATCGTTATTTCGACGCCGGACGCAAGGACGGTATCACCCGCTATCGACGGACGCTACTGGCTGGAATCGGCACCGGTTTCGGACTCCTTCTCGCCGGCTGCACGAGCGACGGCTCGGACGGGACGGCGGAAAGCGCGGAGTCCGACGCAAGCAGTTCGGCTACGGCCGGGGCTGCGAACGAACGGACGACGGCGACACTCCACACGAGCGAGGGCGACGTCGAGGTCGAACTCTACGACGACCGCGCGCCGCGGACCGTCGACAACTTCGTCGGGTTGGCCACGGGCGAGCAAACGTGGATCGATCCCGAAACCGGCGAGGCGGTCGAGGGCGAGCCGCTGTACGACGACGTCGCCTTTCACCGCGTCATCGAGGACTTCATGATCCAGACCGGGGACCCGACGGGCACCGGTCGCGGCGGCCCCGGCTATCGGTTCGACGACGAGTTCCACGACGAACTGCGCCACGACGACGAGGGCATCCTGAGCATGGCCAACTCCGGCCCCGACACCAACGGCTCGCAGTTTTTCGTCACGCTCGCACCCCAGCCCCACCTCGACGACCGCCACGCCGTCTTCGGAACCGTCACCGACGGAATGGCGGTCGTCCGCGAGATCGGCAGCGTCGAAACCGACGCCAGCGACCGACCGACGGAAGCCGTCGTCCTCGAGTCGGTCTCCATCGACGACGAGTAGCGACGAGCAGCGACGAGCAGCGATCGGTCGGCGACGGCTGGCGGATCGGTGCCGCGACCGACCGAGACGTTTTATCGACGGCGCTACTAGCTGCCGCCGAATGGGAGCGTCTTCGCCTACCGATGCCGATCTCCACGCACGACTCCGCCGACAGGAGGTCGTCACCGAACTCAGCCAACGGGCGCTGACAACCACCGATCTCGATCAACTCTGTGACGACGCGACGACGGCCGTCGCCGAAACGCTGGACACCGAGTACTGCGCCGTCATCGAGCGAGCAACGGACGAGAACGACGGGGTGTTCAGAGCGGGTGTCGGCTGTACGGAAGAGCGTATCGGGAACACGACCGCACCGGTGGGCCGCGACTCGCAATCCAGGACGCCCCATCGCGACGGGGAGCCGATCGTCGTCGACGACCTGCGGGCCGACGATCGGATCGTCGGCCCCGCGTCCCGCACCGACCTCGAGCTCGTCAGCGGCGTCAGCGTCCCCGTCGAGACGAGCGACGAGCCGTGGGGCGTCCTCGAGACGTACGCGACCGATCGGCGAACGATTACCGAGGCCGACGTCGACTTCGTTCGGCGCGTCACGGACGTCATCGCCGCGGCCGTCGAGGGCGAGCGGCAACGCGCCGCGATCGAGGAGGTGTACGGCCGCATCTCGGACGCGTTCTTCGCGCTCGACGAGGAGTGGCGGTTCACCTACATGAACGATCGAGCACACGAGCTGATCAACCCCGAGGCACGGACGCTGGTCGGCGAGCGCATCTGGGACGTGTTTCCCGCGGCGGCCGAGCAAAAGTTCAAACCGGAGTACGAACGGGCGATACACCATCAGGAGACCGTCTCCTTCGAGGCGTACTACCCCGAACCGCTCGACGCGTGGTTCGAGGTCCGCGCCTATCCCTCGGAAACGGGGCTGTCGGTCTACTTTCGCGACGTAACCGAACGCAAACAGCGCGAGCGGGACCTCGAGGTGTCCGAGCACCGCTACCGGACGCTGGTGGAACACTTCCCGAACGGAGCCGTCACGCTCGTCGACGACGACCTGCACTATCGGACGGTGGGCGGGAGCCCCCTCGAGGACGCCAATGCGACGACCGCGGACCTCGAGGGCGAACCGGTCCGGGAGGCCCTCCCGCCGTCGCTAGCGGACCCGCTCGTCCCCCGCTACGAGGCCGCGCTCGCGGGCGAGACCAGCTCGTTCGAACTGACGAGCGGGGACCGCGTCTACGACGTCCGAATCGTTCCGGTCCGCGACGACGATGGCGAGGTGTTCGCCGCGCTGGGGATGTCCCAGGACATCACCGAGCAGACGGAACGCGAGCGCGAACTTCGCAACGCGAAGTCCCAGCTCGAGGCGGCGACGGAGGCCGGCGCCGTCGGGACCTGGGAGTGGGACGTTCGAGACGACGAGATGGTCGTCGGTCCGTCGTTCGCCAGGACGTTCGGGGTGGACCCCGACGCGGCTCGAGCGGGGGTCTCGCTCGATCGCTTCGTCGACGCTATCCACGAGGACGACCGCGAGCGCGTCGTCGACGAGATCGAGGCCGCGGTCGACGCCTGTCGCGAGTACGAGGCGGAGTATCGCGTCCGGAACGCCGACGGCGAAATCCGGTGGGTCGTCGCGCGCGGTCGCGTCGAGTGCGACGGCGACGGGGAGCCGATCACGTTCCCGGGGGCGCTCACCGACATCACGGAGCGCAAACGGGCCGAACTGGAGCGCCGACGGAGCGCGGAACAGCTGCAGACGCTGTTCGAGATCCTCCCGGTCGGCGTCGTGGTCGCCGACGCCGACGGACGGCTGGTCGAGGCGAACGATACGGCCACCGAGATCTGGGGCGGTGACGTGTTCGACGCCGATTCCGTCGCGGAGTCCGAGCGGTATCCGATTCGACGGGCCGGCTCGGGCGATCCAGTCGGTCCGGACGAGACGATGCTAGCCCGCGTGCTGGACGGCGAGGAACTCACGGAACCGAACGTCTTCGAGATCGAAGCCGCCGACGGCGAACGGCGGATCGTCAGCGCGAAGGGGATGCCGGTACGCGACGCCGACGGCGACGTGATCCGGGGCGTCGTTACCCTCACCGATATCACCGAGCGCCGCGAATCGCAGCGACGGCTCGCCGAGAGCGAGCGCCGGTACCGAACGCTCGTCGAGAACTTCCCCGAGGGTGCAGTGGGACTGTTCGACGAGACCCTGGAGTACACGGCCGTCGGCGGGCAGCTACTCGACGAAGTCGGCGTGGCCACGGAAGACCGAGTCGGAAACCGCATCGGCGACGTCCTCCCGGACGAGCTGGCCGACGAGATCGAGCCGTACTTCCACGCCGCGCTCGAGGGGGAGACGAACGCCTTCGAACTCGAGCGGTACAACCGTCACCTGCACGCCCACACGCTGCCGGTTCGAAACGGCGACGACGAGATCTTCGCCGGCATGGTCGTCGTCCAGGACGTCACGGAGCGCCGGGAGTACCAGCGCAAGCTCGAGGCGTCCAACGAGCGCCTCGAACAGTTCGCCTACGCGGCCTCCCACGACCTGCAAGAGCCCCTGCGGATGGTCACCAGCTACCTCCAGCTGCTCGAGCGGCGGTACGGCGACGCCTTCGACGAGGACGGACGGGAGTTCCTCACGTTCGCCGTCGACGGCGCGGAACGCATGCGCGAGATGATCGACGGCCTCCTCGAGTACTCCCGCGTCGAAACGCGGGGCGAGCCGTTCGAACCCGTGGACCTCGAGGCCGTCTTCGAGGCCGTCCGCGAGGACCTCCAGCTCCAGCTCGAGGAGACCGACGCCGAACTCACGGTCGAGGACCTCCCACGCGTCGAGGGCGACGCGAGCCAGCTCCGACAGGTGCTCCAGAACCTGCTGTCGAACGCGATCACCTACAGCGGCGACGAGCCGCCGCGAGTTCACGTCGGGGCCGAGCGACGGGGCGACGAGTGGACGATCTCGGTTCGCGACGAGGGGATCGGGATCGATCCCGACGATCAAGACCGGGTGTTCACCATCTTCGACCGGCTCCACAGCCGCGAGAAGTACGAGGGGACGGGCATCGGCCTCGCGCTCTGCGAGCGCATCGTCGAACGCCACGGCGGCGATATCTGGGTCGACTCCGAGCCCGGCGAGGGGGCGACGTTCACCGTCACGCTGCCCGACTCCCACGACGGTGAGCGGTGATCGCGCGTCGAGCCAGCAGCGGTCCTTTAGGGCGCTGACGCCGTAGCGTCGGTATGGGCTGGACAGCCGACGACGTTCCCGACCAGCGGGGTCGTACCGTTCTCATCACGGGCGCGAACAGTGGCATCGGTCTCGAGGCGACCCGCGAACTCGCGCGCAACGGCGCGACCGTACGCATGGCCTGCCGAAGCGTCGAGCGCGGCGAGGACGCAGCCGCGGACGTTCGCGACGACGTTCCCGACGCCGAGCTTCGCGTGGCGGAGTGCGATCTGGGGAGCCTCGAGTCCGTTCGCGCCGTCGCGGCGGACCTCGGCGACGAGGAACTCGACGTGCTGATCAACAACGCGGGCGTCATGGCGATTCCGCGATCCGAAACCGAAGACGGATTCGAGACGCAGTTCGGCGTCAACCACCTCGGCCACTTCGCGCTGACCGGACTGGTGCTCGAGAATCTGGCGACCGCCGACGGGGAGCCGGCGCGGGTCGTCACCGTCTCGAGCGGCGTCCACGAACGGGGCGAGATCGACTTCGACGACCTCCAGGGCGAGGAGTCGTACGACAAGTGGGACGCGTACGCCCAGTCGAAGCTTGCGAACGTGCTGTTCGCGTACGAACTCGAGCGGCGATTCCTCACCGCCGACGCGAACGCCGAGAGCATGGCGGTCCACCCGGGCTACGCGAACACGCGGTTGCAGTTCCGCGGCCCGGAACAGAGCGGTAGCCGGCTTCGAATGGCGGCGATGCGACTCATGAACACGGTGGCCGCACAGTCGGCCGAGATGGGCGCGCTGCCGACGCTGTACGCCGCGACCGCGCCCGAGGCCGAGGGCGGCGCGTACTACGGCCCCGGCGGGTTCAAGAACATGCGCGGGACGCCCGAGCGACAGGCCTCCTCGGATCGCTCCTACGACGAGGAGACGGCCCGTCGGCTGTGGACCGTCTCGAGGGAACTGACGGGAGTCACGTACGATCTGCCGGAGCCGGCCGCCGAGATCTGATACGAACTACTGTCAGTGACGGTGCAACCACACGATCGGTCGCGGTTGTACCGGTACAGCGGGACAGGGGACCGTATGATAGGTCCGACGGGGCGGTCGTCGGCGATCACACGGTGAGCATCGTAGTTCGAATACGTTATCATAGAAGTTCCCGGACACCCCAGATCTTTTATATTATATCGTAGCCGATTTTCCAGCGGAGAGAGCAGCGGGGGCGGCGGCTTCTCGACGACAGCATCGTTCGGACAAAGTCGCCATCAACGGAACTCACACGCCCAGTACACGCGAAATCGTCGCTTCCACCGACTGGGCCGGACCTGATTTCGTCCGCTGTGGCTCACGGACGCCGGGCCAACCGACGCAGCGTCGCCGCCACCGCGACGGCGACCGATTTCCGTCCTGCTGCCGCCGCCCTCCGACCGCTCAGGCGACTCGAGGCCGGGTTCGACTCCGTGGTGCTCTCCCCTCGAGCAGTCGGCCGCCGAACGGCGTCGAGGACGATTCATGTTGAATGTAGGTCATAGATCTACATCTGACATAATATCGGTTCGCCGCCGCTACGAGGGTGACGTACCCATCACGAGGCACGTACTGGTATCGCTCGCGCGACTGCGGTTTCGCCACGCGGCTCCGGGATCCGACGCGCGGTGTCGAGGGCCGGTAGCGAACCGAGCGCTCGCGGCCGTCAGTCCGTCAGCGGCGTCTCGGTGCCGCGAACGCTGTCGACGATGACGTCGCCGTCGGGCCGAGACGCGATCCAGAACAGCTTGTGGGCGTCGACCGACTGCTCGAACGTGATCGTCGGCGCGGAGCCGACTGCGACCTTCCGGAGCGTCCACTTGAATACGGCGTCTTCCGCCTTCTCGAGGGCATGGTCCGCCGAGAGGGCGGCGGGGACGACGAGCACGTCCTCGAGGGTCCTCGTGACGGTTTCGGGGACCACGTCGGCTCGGACGGCGAGCCGACGGGAGCGGTCGACGCTGACGACGTATTCGATGTCGCGGTCCGAGAGCAGCGGCCGCTCGATCGTCGCGACAGCGTCCACGACCCGGTAGGGATACGCGACCGCACCGACGCGGCCGGTCGAAACGACATCCGCGCGGGTCACCGTCGGTTCGATAACGGTCAGCTCCGCCCGTTCCCGGTGCTGTCGGTCGCGCGTCACCGACTCGACGCCGCGTCGGCGCGCGTCGCTCATCTATTCGTCACCCGTCTCCCAGTAGTCGCTGGCCGCGACGTGGGCGCGGATGTTGTCGGTCTCCGTGATCGCCTTCGGCTCGACGTCGCGCCCACCGTCGGTGACGTACTCGGGAGTGCCGGTCGGACCGTCGTCGCTCGAGAGCGCCGACAGCGGTTTGTCGAAGGTGTCGAAGTGGTCGTCGACGCCCTCCGGCGGCCTCGTGAGCAGGGAGACGGCGATGAGCGTCGTCGTCGAGAGGATAAACGCCGGGAACAATCCGTACACGCCGACGAGCCCGGTGAGGAACGCCGATCCGTCGACTGCACCCATGAGTCCGAGGAGTTCGAGGACGGTCGAGAGCTGGGTCCACAGGAACATCGTCGCGGTGCCGACGATCATGCTCGCGACGGAGCCGGCGGCAGACACCCGCTTCCACCACAGCGAGGCGATGAGCGTCGGGCCGATGGCCGCTCCGAGTCCGCCCCAGGCGTAATCAAGGACGAGCGTGTAGATGGGAGTGTTCTGTGCGATGTACGCGAAGACGATGCTCGCCCCACCGAGCCCGAGCGTGACGAACTGTGAGTATCGAACCAGTGACTCCTGACTCGCGTCCGGATTGACGTACCCGTGGTAGACGTCCTCGACGATGGCGCTCGTCGCGACGAGCAGTTGCGAGTCGGCGCTGGACATCATCGCTGCCAGTGCGGCCGCCAGAATGATCCCCGCGATCGCACCGGGGAAGAACTCGAGCGTGAGCAGCGGCATAACGTTGTTCGGGTCTTCGATCCCGCTTTGACCGAAGACGACGAGCGCGTACAGACCGACGAACCCGGCCCCGATGTACGCGATGAACATGAACAGTTGCGCGACGAGTGCGGCGAGGCGCACGTTTTTGACCTCGTCGATGCCCATGAACCGGACCATCACGTGCGGGTTCCCGGGGATGCCGAGCCCGATCGCGGCGTAACTGATGATCCCGAAGATGGCCGCCCAGCCAGTCATGCCGGCCGTGACGCTCGTGTAGGAACTCCCGATGGACTCGAGGTCCTCGAACGGCAGTCCGTAGCTGGTAAACGCCAACACCGGCAGTATGATGAACGCGATCAGGATGATCGCGCCCTGGAAGTAGTCCGACCACGCGACGGCGAAGTAGCCACCAAGCATGGTGTAGCCGACGACGATGACGCCGCCCGCAAGGATTCCGACCAACGACGAGACGCCGGTGAGGACCTCCAGCAGCGTCCCGGCGGCAACGATCTGTGCACCCACGTAGCCGCCCTCGAAGATCATCAACACGAACGCGGAGACGCCTTTGACGTATCCGGTATCGTCCTGCAGACGCGTCTCGAAGAACGTCGGCAACGTGACCGCTTTCACGACTTCCGTATACTTCCGGAGTCGCTTCGCGAGGCCGGCCCACGCGAACAGGTCGGCGGGGATCATCCCGAGGCCATTATAAAACGCCATGACGCCGGTGCCGAACGCATCGCTTGGAACCCCCAGCGTGAGCCAGCCGCTCATCTCGGAGGCGCGTTCGGAAAAGCCCGTGACGACGGGGCCGACGCTCCGACCCCCGATGACGTAATCGTCGACGGTGTCCATGAGTCGGGAGGAGTACAGTCCGATCCCGAGGAGGAAGAGGAGGTACACGGCGAACGTTCCGAGGACCCACGCACCGGCCGACCCGGCGAGCCCGTCAGTTGCCATGGTTCTCCCCCTCGTAGCGCCGTCGGAGCTGTCGTTCTCTCTTTCCTTCCCAGACGTAGTACACGGCGAGCAGTACCAGATACACAGCGAACGGCCCGAATAACCATAACAATTCGACTGAGCCACTCTCAGGCATACTGGTGTGTGCTTCCCACCCATATATAATACTACCGAACTCGCGCTTTTCGACTCGAAACTATTTGACTGACAAGAGAACGTCGCTAATAGTGGTCAAACGGTGACTTTTTTCATCCGCTCGGTCCGGTCGGTTCGGAACTCCGACGGAGATCGAGACGTTCCTCCGGTGTGGCGGGAACTCGTTACACGCCGACGACTGCCCGAAGCGCGAACAACGCGTTCTCCTTTCGCTCGCGGATCCGCCGGTAGAAGTACTGCATCCACTTGCCGCCGTAGGGAACGTACTGGTTGACCTCGTAGCCCTGCCGGGCGAGTTCTCGCTGGGCGTCCTCGCGAACACCCATGAGCATCTGAATCTCGAAGGGCGTGCCGTACTCCTCGTGGAGATCGGTCGCGAGTTCGAGCATCTGCGGGTCGTGGCTCCCGACGGCGACGCCGCGATCGAACTCCCGGAACAGATACTCGAGGTGGGCCTCGTAGGCGTCGTTGACGGCTTCCTTGGACTGATGAGCGACCGACGACGGTTCGTCGTAGGCCCCTTTCACCAGCCGAACGGCGGCGGGAACGTCGGACAGTCGGCGCAGGTCGTCCCGCGTCCGTTTGAGATTCGCCTGAATGGCGACGCCGACGCCGTGGGGGTGGTCGCGGGCCGTCGCTTCGACGGCGTCCAAGGTCGTATCCGTCGTCGTGTGATCCTCCATGTCACACCAGACGAACACGTCCTCGTCGGCCCCGGCCTCGACGATCCGTTCGAAGTTCGCCGCGAAGACATCGGGCCCGACGTCGATCCCGATCTGGGAGGGTTTGACCGAGATACAGCCATCGAGGTCGCGGCGGGCCAGTTCGGTAACCAGCCGGCAGTACTCGTCGGCATCCTCGTCCGCGGGGCCGCGCTCGTGATAGTGTTCGCCGAGGAGGTTGAGAATAGCGCCCAGTTCGTCGTCGTTGCAGTCCGCGACGTACTCTAACGTCCCCGAGGCGGTCGTGTCGGCGACGAAACGGCTCGCAATTGGCGGAATCATACCGTATCACTGGAATCGAGCGATCCGAAATGCATACTCGACTACAAGGTTCCGGGGACGGTGTCATGAAGTAACCGAATTGCGGTCAGGCGTCGTCAGGGTCGAGCAGTTTCGCCTCGGCCATGCTCGAGCGAGCGCCTGATCGTCCCACGAGGACGCCAACGACGAGTTCAAATCGCGGTTCGGGGACATCGCCGAGAACGTCGCCGTCGGCGATCCGCTCCCGGAGGACACCGTCATCGGGACACCTCGACGGGCGGCGCTCGAACCGACACCCATCGAGATGACGCCTCGAGCGGCGGTGTTCCGACGGCGTGAACGATCCGGAGACGGTCCCGACGACGATACGATCCGGAGCCCTGCCCCGATGGGGGCGGGATCGTCCGATCGGCCGTTCACACATTCCGAACGCGACGCCGCAGCAGGGGTCGGTTGGACGCGTGCTGACGGCGAGACCGCCGATGATCGGGCCGAACATGCACACCGAGACGGGTGCCACGCCCCGACCGCCCATTAGTTCCGTAATCATTTTGAGAAAGAGAGTCGCTCGGTGACGGATCGAACGAAATGCCGTTCACACATTCCGAACGCTTATGCGTCGGCGGAACGGGACTTCGGACCATGACGACCGAACGCCCTCGGCCGGTCAAGACGACGGAAACCTCGCTCGCGCTCGTTCGGGCGGTCCGAAACAGCGGCGGGGCCACGCTGAGCGAGCTGGCCAACCGCCTCGGGTTAGCCAAAAGCACCGTCCACAATCACCTCCACACGCTGGTCGACGAGGGGTTTCTCGTCCGCGACGGGGACACCTACCACGTCGGCCTCGAGTTCCTCCCGTTCGGCGAGCACGCGCGGGACCGAAACCCGGTGTACGCGACGGCCCGGAGACGGGTCTACTCCCTCGCCGAGGAGACCGGACACGAAGCCGACTTCATCGTCGAGGAGAACGGCCGCGCGTACTCCCTCGAGTACGCGATCGGCGAGTCGAGCCGACGGGGGGTCTCGGAACTGGGACCGTTTCGGGCGGGGAGCCGGTTTTATATGCACAACTGCGCCTCGGGCAAAGCCATGCTGGCATCGATGCCCGAACCCCGCATCCGAGCGATTATCGATCGCTGGGGGCTTCCGTCGACGACCGACCAAACCGTGACCGACGAAACGGTGCTGTTCGACGAACTCGCGGCGGTCCGAGACCGCGGCTACGCGATCAACGACGAGGAACTGATCGACGGGTATCGGTCCGTCGGCGCCGCCGTAACGAACCCCGAGGGCGAGGTCGTCGGCGCGTTCTCGATCGGCGGTCCGACTTACCGCATGGCCGTCGACGAATCGACCACGGAAGAGATCGAACGGCTGTTACTCGACGAAATCGAGTCGCTCGAGTCGGAACTGTTCCGGTAACATTACACGCATACGGATGTAATCAAATCGCACAGGGAACGGCCAAAGAAACTCCTTTTTAGTTTATTACAAGTCGAATATGAGATGGTCAGCTTAAATAAACATACGTGAACTATCCGTTCGAATTCATGCTCAGCGCTCGGAGTCTCGTCCCTCCCGAAATCGAAGTCACGGAGCCGTCGGATATCCATCGGTGAATTGGAGCGATCGATAGAGCCCGCAATGTCGTCGCCGTCGGGTCCGAACACGGTCCCGAGGGGTGGCCAACGGGGGTAGTCCGTCGACTGAAACGATGGTAAGCGCTCTCGCTCGAATCGAGATCGATCACCGCGGACGAACAGCGTCGTTCATCAACGGACCGCAACACTGGGTCGTCGGAACGGCTCCAAACCGGCCTCACATCAGACGGTTGTCCAAACTATACTACACCACACCCGTATATCAGATATCGTAGTTTTTCACATCTCGAGGGAGATATATGCAGATAATAAACGTATTTGGAGTTTTTGAGAGGGAGATACAGTCGACCAGCACCGGAACCGACGACCGGGTTCGGGAGGGCCGACCCGAAATCCCACTCCCCGCCCGTCCCGCACGCCGTCGCTCCCCCCAACCGTAACGCGAAAGACGGCTCGCTCGAACGAATACATATGAGCGACGACGGCATCCAGCGCGCGAGCGACGTCGGTTCGAGCGACGCACCGCCGATCGAGGAGAAACCGTACAAGATCGTCTTCGAGGCGAACAAGTGCTTCGGCGCGGGCAAGTGCGCCGAAGTCAGCGACAACTGGGAGATGTCCATCGCGTCGGGCATGGCGCAGCCCAACGAGTACTTCGTCGACGAAGCGGACCTCGAGCACAACGTCCGCGCCGCCGAAATCTGCCCGGCGAAGAAAGGCGACGGCTGCATCCACGTCGTCGACCGTCGGACCGACGAGGAGATCGCCCCCGATCCGCACGGCGACGGAACGCTGAGCGTCGACTGGTAGGGACTCGAGGCGGAGCGCGGCCGCTCGCAGTCACACACCGAAACGCACATCCCCACCCCGGGACAACGGTCGATTGCCTTCTGTGCGAGGGTAGCCAAGCAGGCCAACGGCGGTGGGCTTAAGACCCGCTCCCGTAGGGGTCCTTGGGTTCAAATCCCAACCCTCGCACTCGTCACGAACGACGGTGAGAATCGTGTCTGCGCGACTCGGGCGTTGGAGCAGCCCAGTCACAGCGTCCCGACCAGCGGGCGGGTTTCACTTAAAACACGGAGGCTGCCAGTACCAAGGGTAATACGTTACGGTGTGGTAGACGAGGGTGTGATGGGGGTGCTCGAGACTGTTCGGAATCGACTCGGTGGTGAGAGCGGAACGCGCTACGAATGCCGAAACTGCGGGGTAACGACCGGACGAACGGCCGAGCAGTGTCCGAACTGCGGGTCGACGGAGATCGCACAGTACGAGTTCTGAGCGGCGAGAGCGGCGGTCCGATCACTGTCAGTCTGCCAGTCTAGTAGTCTGTCAGTCGGTGACCGACCGGAACGCGTCGGTACAACGGTTTCACCCGTCGGGCCGGTACCCCGTTCGAGCGATGAGCGACCAGAACGCCGCGGATCGAGACGACGGGGCGCGGATCGCGGCCAACCGAACTGCGGTCGCGATCGCCGCCGGCTCGCTGCTCGGTGCGGCCGCGCTCGCAATGCTGGCTCGTCGTCTGGAGCTAGAGGCGGCTGTGAACGGTGCCCGGGAGTCCAGGTGACCGTGAGCCGGACGGGTCGGTCGGATCGAAGACGGAGGCCACCGGCCGCCGTCACGCGAGGCGGCGCGGGAGCAACACCACGAGCGGGACGTAAATGGCCACCGCGATGACGAGCGTCGCGAGGGCACCCATGAGGAGCGTCTCGGAGACGAACCGCCACGAGAACAGCAGGATACCCGCCGGCGGGAGCGCGAGTCCGGCCGCCGTCCGGTGGAATCGACGGAGGCGGTCGCCAACCGCCGCCGGGTCCGTCTGCGGCTCGCTGCGCTCGTCGTCGTCCGCCACGAAGGCGGGAAACGAGAGGAATATCCCGAGACCGATCACGAGTCCGACGAACGCGCCGAACGCCGGATCGTCGAACAGCTCGAGGCCGAGGTACGCGAACACCGGAACGTCGACTGCGCCGATGGCGAGCCCGAGCAGCCCGGGCGAGAGTCGCCCGTCGTCGCCCGAATCCGACTGCGCGTCACGAGAGCCGGTCATCTCTACTCCGACAGAGTCACCGCAGGCATATTATCGTTGTTCGTCACCGGCGGCGAACGGCGTCGGAGATCGGACGGCGGTCGGCGACCGGCTGGGGATCGGTTCGAGTCGCAGTCCTCGAGAGCCCGTTCCATTCGCAGTCGTCGCGTCGGTGGCTCGGTCACGCCCGACACCGGGCGCTCGAGCGGACCCAGTCGCTCGGTGGCCGACGGCGAAGCTACCCCTCGCTCTCGGTGATGTCCTCGGCGCGGAGCTCCTCGCTGGCTTCGCGGACCTCCCGCATGACACTCGAGATGCGCTCCTCGGCCTCGAGTTCCTCCTCGACGGAGAGATCGACCCCCTCGACCTCGAGCAGGAACTTGGCGACCTCGGTGGCCTCGTACATCACGTCGTCGAGTTCCTCGGCGGTGAAGAAGTCGCACATCGCGCCGTAGAGGAAGGTCGCGCCGGCGGTGCGGACCTTGTCCTCGAACGAAGAGCGGGCCTGATTCACCGCCTGCGGCGTGTAGGTGTCGGTCATGAAGGGAACCAGGTCGGGCAGGTTCTCGCCGATCTTGGTCATCTCGACGCCGGTCTCGGTTCGGAAGTCGGAGCAGAGACGGGCGATAGCCCACTCCCGGGCGGTGATGTAGGTCCGATCCCGCAGGAAGTCGTTAACCCGGTCGTACTGCGCGCCGTCCATCTTCTTGAAGCGAGCGTACTTCTGAACGTCCTCGGGGACGTCACGCTCCTGGGGCTCGGGGTCCGGTACGCCCGGCATCGACGCGTCGCCGTCGCTCGCGGACGCCCGTTCGTCGCCGTCCGTCCCGGGCTCGTCGCCGTCCGCGCCGATCGCAGGCCCATCCGCGCCCGTCCCGGATTCGTCGGCATCCGTCCCGGGCTCGTCGCCGTCCGTCGTGGCTCCCGCGTCGTCAGCGCTCGAGTGTTCGTCCGTTCCGGCCCGCCCGTCGGATCGCTCCGGGCGGTCGGCGTCGGACCGATCGACCGTCTCGTTGCCGTCCATGGAGGGCCATTACCAAACGGCGGGCAAAAGGATTCCCCTCCCCGCGGCGGACCGTGGCGGCGGGGGGATCGACCCGCGTCCTCAGAGGTCGAGTCGCGTCTCCACCTCCCAGGTCGTCTCGTCGAGGACGACCGCCTCGCCCTCGCCGAAGACGTAGAGGTGGTCGCCGACGTACATCGCTCGGGTGCCGCGGCCGCCGAGATCGACGCGAGCGACTTCCTCGAGCTCACCGCCCTGGTAGTCGAACACGTAGCTGCGCTCGCTGCCCGGCATGAAGAACACGCCGTGAGCCTCGTCCTGCAGGAAGGCGGTGTGCGTCCGACTGACGTCGCTGTAGTGCTCGCCGGCGAGGATCTCCGAGTCGAGTTCGATCGGGTCCTCGGGATCGGTCACGTCGAACAGCGTCGCCTTCGGGTTGCGGTCTTCCTGCCCGATTCCGAGGACGAGGTCGTCCTCGAGCGGGTGCAGGTACTCCGAGAAGCCCGGCAGTTTGAGTTCGCCGTCGACGGTCGGATCCGTCGGCTCGGAGAGGTCGAGCGTGTAGAAGGGGTCGATCTCGCGGAACGTGACGACGTACCCCTCGTCGCCCTCGAACCGGACCGAGTAGATGCGCTCGTCGACGCCCAGCCCCGTCACCGAGCCGACCGTCTCGAGGTCGCCGTCGAGGACGTAGACGTCGTTCTCCGAGTCGACGCCGTGCGTTCCGGGAATCGTCGTCGCGATGCGGAGGTGGTCGTCGTGTTCGTCCATCGAGAACTGATTGAGCGGCGTCCCGGGAACTTCGCCGCTGGCCTCGGCGGACAGCTTCCCGTCGAGACCGATCCTGACGATACCGGTCGTCGTCAGATCGCGGTGGTGAGCGGCGGCGTGATCGCCGAGACCCTCATCGAACGCGCGACGGGCCTCCCGCCGCTCGTCCTCGTCCATCCGGTCGTACCAGTCCGCGAGGATCTCCTGTAGTTCGACCGCCTTGGCGCGCCGGGAGATGTCGAGGTCGTCTAGCGCGGCCACCCGGTCGCGAGCCTCGGCGTCGAGGAGCGCGGAGCCGTCGTCGCTCCCGAGGTACGAACGCCGCAGTTCGTACTCGTCGGTCGAGCGGGTATAAGAGAGGTAGATCCCGTTCTCGGAGACGTAGGTGGCCGACAGCGAGCGCGAGCCGACGACGCTGGCCTCGCTCTCGAGCGTTCCCGTCTCGGGGTCGATGCGGGCGGCGGTGTAGACGGCGTCCGCGTCCGCGTCGGCGGTCGGGCGAACCACGTCGGTACACGCGACGGCCCGGTCGCCGTAGGGCACTATCGGACACGGATCGCTGCCGGGCCGGTCGACGAGGACGAGGTAGAGGTCGCCGTCGTACAGGCGGGCGGTGTCGATCCGCGCCTCGAGATCCTCGCGCCACTGCTCCTCGGGGGACTCGGGATCGCTCACGTCGTAGCCGGCGGCTTCCTCGTCGCCGAGGACGACGAGGGTATCGCCCGCGAGCAGCAGGTCACCGGAGAGCGGGATCGATCCGACGGCCTCGGGCGCGTCGGGATCGCTCACGTCGACGATCGACGTCTCGTCCCAGCGTGATGCGTACCGGTGATCGGCGTAGTAGACCGATTCGCCGTCGGTCTTCAGGGCGTCCGGTTCGTCGAGGGCCGCTTCCTGGACGTTCGTCGTCGAGTGACGCGGCTCGCCGCCGCCCGATGCGGGTGCCGACGCCGCGTCCGCACCCCCTTCGGCCCCGTCGGCAGTCGACTCGAGGTTCTCTCGTTCCTCGAGCGCCACGTTGCCACCGGTCGTCGGCGCGATCGACGTCCAGCCCGGAGCGGCGGTCCGCCCCCGGTCGTCGTCGAAGTACTCGGCAAACTCCTCGTCGGACTCGAACGTCGTCAGTTCGGGATCGCTCAGACCGGCGATCGGACTGGTCTCTCGCTCGAGGTCGGTATCGGCGGTGCGGTCGTCGATCAGCCCCGTGAGGCCGGCCCCGAGGACCGAGCCCACGAGCAGTGCTATGAGGGCGACCGCGGTCAGCGTTCGTCGATCAGTCATAGTTCCGACCACTGCGCGCCGTACTAAGGAGACACCGCTAGGTGAAACGTCACTTTCACCAACCGAGGTCGGCGATCGTCACGGTGGATACGAGCCGAAGCGCGGCTGCAAGCGGCTGTAGCCCCGCATAAACGCTTTTCCCGCCCTCGAGAGTTCGACCGGATTTAAGTTCGTGAGGGGCATTCGGTAGTATATGTCACAGACGCCAGTCGTGGTCAAGGCAGTACGGACGCCACAGGGGAAAGAAGACGGCGTGTACGCCGACGTTCGCAGCGAGGATCTCTCGGTGCCGCTGATCGACGAGATTCTGGCCGAAACCGGCCTCTCCGGCGACGAGATCGACGACCTGATGTGGGGCTGTGCCCAGCAGCGCGAGGAGCAGGACAACAACCTCGCCCGCGTCATCGCCCTGCTCTCGGAACTCGGCGAGTCGGTGCCGGCGACGACGATCAACCGCTGGTGTGCCTCCTCGATGCAGTCGGTCATCTCCGCCTCCGACGCCATCGCGGCCGGCAACCGCGACGCCATCATCGCCGGCGGCGTCGAGAGCATGAGCCGCGTCGCGATGGGCGAGAGCTACGGCCACATCCACCCGAAGATCGCCGACCTGTACGACCTCGGCGACCTCCAGATGGGGATGACCGCCGAGAAAGTCGCCGAAGAGTACGGCGTCAGCCGCGAGGAACAGGACGAGTACGCCGCGCGCAGCCAGCAGCGGGCCACCGAAGCGACCGAGTCGGGCCGCTTCGACGACGAGATTGTCCCGATCGAAACCGAGGACGGCACCGTCGAGGAAGACGAGGGCATTCGTCCGGGCACGACCCCCGAGAAACTCGCCGAACTCCCGACCGTCTTCAAAGAGGACGGCACCGTCACGCCCGGTAACGCCTCCCAGATCTCCGACGGGGCCGCCGCCCTGCTCGTCACGAGCGAGGCCTTCGCCGAGGAACACGACCTCGAGATCATGGCCGAAATCGGCCAGAACAACGTCGCCGGCGTCGACCCGACCGTCATGGGAATCGGTCCGGTTCCGGCGACGAAGGGGCTGCTCGAGCGCAACGGCCGCGACATCGACGAGTACGATCTGGTCGAGCTCAACGAGGCCTTCGCGAGCCAGTCGATCTACTCGCGGGACGAACTCGGCATCGACCCCGAGATCTTCAACGTCAACGGCGGCGCGATCGCGCTCGGTCACCCGCTGGGTGCCTCGGGCGCTCGTCTGCCGGTGACGCTAATCAACGAGCTTCAGAAGCGCGGCGGTGGCCTCGGGCTGGCGACGCTCTGCGTCGGCTTCGGCCAGGGTGCGGCGATCGAGTTCGACGTCAACTGAGATGGCCGTTCTGGACCTTTTGGTCCAGGTTTTGCGAGGGTGGCTGCGTAGCAGCCGACCGAGACAAAAGGTGGTCGCGCCAGGGTGCGGCGATCGAGTTCGACGTCAACTGAAGCACGGTTCGGCGGTCCGTCAGACCGCGAACCGTGGAATCACGAGCGCGGAACGAATTGATCCGCGAGTAGACGGTCAATCCGAGCCTTTTGATCCAGATCGTGCGAGGGAAGCGCGGTCCGGAACGGAGTGAAAACCGCGTTGCGAAGGGCAAAACCGTGGGTCGACTGAGCCGCGTTCGATTTTCCGTTTTACTCTCGAATAGTATATTGTTGCTGGGGCACTATTGTAGTAGGTTTCTAACTAATATGAATTGAACGTTCAATTAGAAATAGTCATACACAGCAATCCAAACTAACCAAGTGAACGATCAAACTGGATAATAACCACCATAGAAATATGTAAACAAAACACAGATTCTACTGGTAGTACTATAGTGCCAGATAGCGTATATTCGTAAAATTCTATAAAATTCAGCCCCATAGAATGATGTTTCTTCGATACGCATTTTAATTTATTAGTGGGAATATATAATATGCTGTGATAATCGTATGTTATGGACGGAAATAACCATTCCCTGAAGCGAAGGACTGTACTAGAAGTACTGGGCGTCGGGGCAGTTAGCCTCGCGTCGACTGCCGGTGCAAGGGAAAATATCGAAGGTGAGGGGTCTGTAGCCCACGAAACCCTGCGTGGTAGAGTTAATAACCCAATTGCAACTGAGCAGGTAGAGACGATGCGGCACCGCTTCATTGAAAACAATCGTATTGGAACAGCAACAGCGGAATACGCGCTCCTCGATGCAAACGAAGCTTTTGCTAACGATAAGATTCTTGGATACAACATCCTGACGACTGACAACGAGGGGCCGAGAGAGCAGTACATCATCCAAGGAGGCACAATGGGGACGGAGCCGGAAACAGTGATGAATGCAACTAGGGTGGAAGAACGACTCCACCAGAAGGCCGAGAGTATGTCGCTAAAGCAGTCGCTGAATTAGGTAGTTCAACCAACAGTATGACCACTGAGAGTACGGGAGAATATGATATCGAGTGGAGTGAGTGGTCGAACGAGGGGGGGACTGGTATCTACAAAAGGTATCCATCGAAATCCCACAATTGGGGCGAATCTAGGCCAGGGAATGTAGAATTCACCATCGATACTAGAAGTAACTCCGAGAATAATCGAGTAGGCGCGCGGACAAAGGTACGGATGGAACCCGGACGCCAAATATGTAACTCCGAAGACCCATACAATGAGGACTACTGTATCTCGGGTTCAGCTTATGATGGATGGATGAATAGATCTGCCACTATTTACCAAGACTGGGATCATTGGGCAAATGGAACCCCAACAGACGAACTGATCGAAAGCTATGATCCCAAAAATGACCTTGGAGATATTACAAAAACTAGATCCGTATCACTCGATCTCAATCTCTCCCGAGATCCGGGGCTGTCGGTAGGGTACAGTAGTGGCGTCACCATCCCTAGTGCACAATTTCTCGACAAAACGACAAAGACTACTGGTCAGACGAAACACAAATTCGAAGTGAACGGTACAGACAGTAATGCCGGTCTGTATAGCACTGAGTTTGAGTCTGGGAGTGTAGCAGAGTGGGATCCCGATTGTGGATCCCCAGGTGGGGCAGAATTTGTAGATATCGAAATCGATCTTGGATGGGGGATCCCTAACCCATTGCAGTTCCCCACGTGGCAAAACAAAGCGTCTGATAGTGAGTGGTTCTCCTACGACAGATACTGCTCGCCATATTAGAAAGTCAATAACCATAAGTAATTACAAGGACATAGTCTACTACAAATCATGCCCCCCAATCTACGCTCCCGCCGGAACGTACTCGCCGCAGGCGTCGGGCTCGGTGGGTTCGGCATCGGCGGAATTTTTGCCCTCAAATCCGACAAAGACGAGGAGCTTCCAGGGCCCCAGGGATTCTCAGCGATGTTAGCACCGGCTGGGAGTGATCCCCTCGTGATGGCTCACGTAGACGACGTGCTGCAGAGTGGTATCTCGAAGAACGTACTTCACACCCTACTCAGTGCGAGTCAATTCGACGATCTTCCCGACGCACTCACCAAAGCGTTCGATACGATACCAGAGACGGCTGTGGACATAGATTCCGTCGGGACGTTATTACTCGTCGGTTCAGACGTAGCGAAAGACGCTGGTGGAGCGGTCGTTTGGGCCAACTGGACAGCTGACGATCTCGTCACCGTCCTTGAATCGCAAGACGATACGGATATCCAGTCGGAATCGTACCGAGGGCAGACGATATACACGGCTGGTGAGACGAGCGCAGCAAAAGTGGGCGAGACCGTGTTCATGTTTGGGACGTCCACAGTGGTACGCGACCTCATCGTCTCTTCGACAGATGACGATGCGAAACCCGTCGGGGGGAAGACTCTGGACTCGTTCGCGCGAACGCCACTTTCCGCGCACGTCAGATTCTCGTTCGAAACGCTAGGACTATCGTGCAACACTATCGCCACGTCCGCGAAAACGTCGAGCGTGTACGACGGTATCCAGCAGGTCTACGGGTCGGTCCCCGACTCCGGAGACGAGGTCCGGTTTCATCTTCGTGTCGACCCCAGTGCTGACAGACAGGAGATCGCGACCACCGTCCGGGACGAGCTCGGAACTGTGGAGCGTGATTTCGTCGATAACATCGAGGTCACGGACGAACACGACTTTGTTGCGATCCAGTACAGCCACAACCCAGATGAGAAAGCTACCGTCGCAAGCGAGGTACTTGGGTCGGTCGTGTGCCGTAGTAATCTATCCGGTTAACCGACTAGATTGACGAGTAACACTGTAAGGAAATCTCGTGGCGTTTACAGCAGCCGCTCACACCTCCGTATCTGACCACGGCCCGTCACACAGCCGGTCCGTTTAGTATTCGCGGGCCGTAGACCACGTATGAGCACTCTCCTGCTAGCCGCGATCGTCGGGATCCCCCTCGCCTGGCACCTCGGACTGACCGCAGTGGCCTACTACGACGCCGGGAGAGTGGGGCTCGAGCCGCCGCGGAAGTGGGCGGCGATCACCTTCTGCATCCCGCTGATCGGCTTTTTCATCTACTTGTTCGAGCGCAGTGAGCTGTCCTACGATCCGGAGAGCGATCCCTACCGGGACAACAACTTCAACATCCATCCCTCCAGGGCCGACGACACGCCGCTGCCGTCGCGCGGTGACGACCGTCTCTCGCCGGCGGACGAGGACGGAGACGACGAGTGACCGCCGAGGGTCGGGATCGAGGACGCCGGTCGCAGATTCAAGTCGCTGGCGACCGAACGATACGGGGATGTCCGATCACGGCACCATCACCCTCGTCCCCAGCGTTCACTTCTCGCCGACGCACCGACGCCGCGTCCGGAACACGATTCGCGAGGCCGCACCCGATCTCGTCGCCGTCGAACTCGACGAGTCTCGCTTCGAGCGCCTCGAGCGGGTCGCCGACCCGGATCTCGACGATCTGTTCCGTGACCTGTCGCCGCCGACCGCAGTCGCCTACGCCACGCTGCGGGCGATCCAGCGAACGGTCGTTCGGCTGTACGGGCTCGACCCCGAGCAGACGGACATGGAAGCGGCTATCGAAACCGCCGCCGAGCGGGACACCGACGTCGCGCTCATCGACGACCCGATCGACGAGACGCTGGCCGCGCTCTCGAGTCGCCTCGGGCCGATGACGATTCCGAAAACCATGCTCCGGATGCAGTCGATGGGACCCGAGGCGTACGCCGATCAGGTCGAACTGCTGGCGACGCCGTTCGAAGAGATCTCGAGCGGCGACGACGTGCAACCGGCGATCGACCACCTCCGGCGGGTAGTTCCCGACGTCGCGACGGTGATGATCGACCGACGCGACCGATCCATGGCGGCGCGACTCCACGCGCTCTGCCGCGACGGTCACGACGTGGTCGCGGTCATCGGTGCGGGCCACCACAACGGCGTCCGGCGACGGCTCGACGACCTCGAGGCGAACGACGAAAATCGGGATCCGACGGTTACTGTTCCGATCAGGTCGCCTGAACGGACGGTGACCCGGATTCCGATCGATTGAACGGGTTCGGTCGGCAGGGCGGCCGGACGCGGGCGACTCGAGCAGCAGTCCGGTCGCGACCCTGTGGCGCGATCAGTCGTCGGCCGGTGCGGCGTTGCCGCCCTCGAACTGCGACTCGGGAACCGTTCCGTCGTCGTTCCAGCCGCGCTCGGCGTAGTACTCGTCGAGGCCCTGCTCGAAGCCGGGGACCTCGTAGGGGAGGCTGTCGTCGCCGCGGTCGAAGCCGCGCTGGTTGTTGAAGTGGCGCTCCATCGCGACGACCTCGCCGCCGAGCGAGAGGAGGTCGTCGTAGTCGGCGTCGAGCAACGTCTCGATGCGTTCTTCGGTCACGAAGTCGCGCGAGAATTTACAGAGGACGGCGCTGTCCTTGATCGCGTTGATGTTCTCGAGTTCGACGACCTTCGGCGGTTTCCCCTCGAGACCCGCCTTGTCGAAGGCGTCGTCGGCGTCGACGAGCGGGTACTCGTAGGGGTAGAACTCGGCGTACATGTGGTCGGCACCGCGGTTCGAGGTGGCGAAGGCAAGCCCCTGCCCGTTGAGCGTGCGGCCGTCGTGGGCGGAGAACTCCATGCCCTTGACCGACCAGTTCTCGACGCCGAGCTCGTCGTGGATGCGGTCGACGCCCTCCGCGAGCGTGTCGCCGACGCCCTCCCGGTGGGCGATCTTCTCGACGAGGTCGTGGATCAGGTCGGCGTTGCCGAACTCGTCCTCGCTGGCGAGGTAGGCCGCGACGGTGTCGCCCGCCGAGATGGTGTCCAGCCCGTACTCGTCACAGAGCTTGTTCGACTTCATCAGGTCGACGATGTCGTCGATGCCGGAGTTCGACCCGAAAGCCATGAGCGTCTCGTACTCGGGCCCCTCGGTCTCGAGGCCGGACTCCTCGTCTCGAGTCGGCAGCTTGCAGGCGAAGGCACACGAGGAGCAGGTTCCCTTCTTGTACTTCTTCTCCTCGACGCGGTCGCCGCTGATCCCGTCGATCCCCTCGAAGGACAGGTCCGAGAAGTAGTAGCTCGGCAGGGCTTCGACCATGTTCGCGTACTCCGCGACCGAGGTCGTCCCCTGATCCTTCATGGGGTGTTCGGCCTGGGCGGCCTCGCCGTGGATCTCCATCTGCACGGGCGGGATCTCGACCTCGTTGGTCGAGTCGCCGTCGAAGGTAATCGCCTTGACGTTCTTCGCGCCGAGGACGGCACCGAGCCCGCCGCGGCCGAAGGCCCGCTCCTCGGAGGTCATGATCGAGGCGAACCGAACGTGGTTCTCGCCGGCCGGGCCGATGACGGTGGTGTGCTCCGAACCGAGACCGTGTTCGTCCTCGATGTACTCGCAGGTCTCGGGAACGGTCGCCTCCGCGAGTTCCGGGACGGTCTCGAACTCGACGCCGTCGTCGGTGACGTGGACGATCACGAGCTCGTCGCTGGCACCGGTGATCTCGACGGCGCTGTAGCCCGTGCCGGTGAAGTTCCGCGAGAGGAACCCGCCCGCGTTCGAGGACAGCAGTCCGTCGGTGAGCGGCGAGACGCCGGTCGCCGACATCCGGCCGGTGAAACTCATCGTCGAGTGCTGCATCGGCCCCGTCGCGAAGTACAGCCGGTTCTCCGCGCCCAGCGGATCGGCGTCGAACGGGATTCGGTCGTGGGCGAGCTTCGTTCCGAGCGCCCGTCCTCCCAGGTACGACTCGAGGACATCGTCGATGGTCTCGGTCTCGGCCGTTCGCTCCCCGACATCGATCGAACACAGCGGTCCCCGTACGTGGTTCATAGTAACACAGTGGTCGGCACGACCGCAAAACGGTATCGGTTTTTCGGGACATTTCGAGCGGTGCAACAATACTCCCGGAGAAACCGGTCGCGACTCCCCGGCATCGCCGGCGGCGGTAACTGACTTTATCTCCCCCCGGTGTCTGGTCGTGTCCATGTCGCGGCCGGATGTCCCACGCGAAGAGACGACCATCGACGACGTCTACGAGCAACTCGAGACGCTCGAGGAGACGGTCGACACGTCGGACGAACGGACGGAGGTACGCCGGACGATGCGGCTGGTCAGTCGACTCTCGCACAACGCGAGGATGGGACGGGTCATCACCGGGTTTACCCGCAAGGACAAGGCGGAGGCGTTCGTGGGCAGCGTCGTCGTCGGTCTCCCGATGCTGGTCGAGGACGGCGTCACGAGCGTCGGTGCGTTCCTCGCGACCAATCCGATCCTGTTGCTCGTGAACGTCGCGTTCACGGTCGCGCTCGTCGTCGGCATCCTCTACGTCGCCGACTTCCGGGAGGTCCAGATTCACGACCCGTACTTCGGTCGGATTCCGCGACGGCCCGTCTGGGTGTTGCTGATCGCGTTCGCCACCGCGGTGGGGCTGATGACGCTGTGGGGACGGGTGGCGTGGGACGAGCCGTGGGTCGACGTCTGTCAGATCTCGGTCGTCTTTACGGCGATGGCGATCGGTGGATCGCTGGGAGACATCTTGCCGGGCGAAGCCGAACGCCCGCCGACGTACGACTCGGAGACCGTCTCGAAACGGGGCGATCGAACGGAACGTTTTTCCGAGTGAGGGGGCAGCCGCCGGCATGGTGAACACGGCAATCCTGTTCGCGCTCGGCGCGCTCCTCCTGTACGGTGGCTGGGCGGTAGCCGGCGGCGTCGCGACGCGGTCGCTCTCGCCCGTGAACGCCGTCTTTCTCTCCTACGTCGCGAGTCTCGTCATCGTCGGCGGCTACGTGCTCTCGCTTCGCCGCCCCATCTCCGGGACCCGCGTCGACATCGCGTTCGCGCTCGTCTCCGGAGCGTTCCTCGCGGCCGCCTCCATCAGCTTCTACGCCGGCCTCGCGCGCGGCAACATGGCGATCGTCTCGGCCATCGCCGCGCTCTACTTCGTGATTCCGGCGGTCGTCGGCGTCTTCTACTTCGACGCACAACTCAGCGCGACGAACGTCCTCGGACTGGCGCTCGCGGTGGTCGCCGTCGGCCTCGTCGCGACCTGATCGATCCGGCCGATCGATCGCCCCGCGTTCGGGCGCGAGAACGACCACGCCCGTTCCCGCTTCGACCTCGAGGACCGCGCCGAAGACCGCCGGGAGTTCGACTTCGCGCAGGACGACCGCGGCGTCGCAGATCCCCGCCGAGGCCGCCGCGAGGGAGAGCAATCCCCGGAACTGGGCGGGCACCACCGACGTCGTCGGGCCCGGGCTGCAACCAGCCCGAGAATCGACGCTACACCGGTTTTCCGCACGTCTCGATGGCCTCGCGAACGGCCTCGGTCCGGCCGATGAGCGTGATGTGATCCCCGTGCCGGAGTTCCACGTCGGGAGTCGGCACCTCGCTGGTGCCGTCCCGGCTCACGAGCGCGATGAGGACGCCGTTGGGAAGCTCGCTGCCCACGTCGGCGATCCGCTTTCCGACGAGGTCCTCCTCGGTGATCTCGATCTCCTGGACGTCGCCGGACCGGCCGAGCTCGGACATCCAGTTCGAGAGCGCGGGCCGCTCGATCCGGTTGTCGATCGCCCACGCGGTCGATTCGGCCGCCGAAATAGTTTCGACGCCGAGATTCTCGAACGCCGACGCGTTCGACGGGTTGTTCGCCCGCACGATCACGTTCTCGACGTCGAAGTTCGACTTCGCGAGCTGGGCCACGAGGAGGTTCGCGTCGTCGTCACCGGTCGCCGCGACGACGGTTCTGGCGTTTTCCGCGCCGGCCTCACGTAACACTTCGACGTCGGTCCCGTCGCCCTCGCGGGCGGTGAACCCGTCGTTGCGAAGCTCCTCGAGGACCGCACGCTCCTCCTCGATCAGCACTACGTTTTCACCGCGCGCTTCCAGTCGGTCTGCCAGCGAACGACCAACGCGGCCGCCGCCGATGATGAGTACACGCATTGGTATCACGTCGAGTTTCTCCGCGATCTGTCGGGCGAGTCCGCCCTCGAGGACGACCGTTACGAGAATGACGAGGAAGACCGCTCCGACGAGCAAGTCCGCACCGGCCTCGTTCGTCGGTGGGGCATCAGTCTGCAGCCGGATTGCGAACAGGGTCGCGACCGACGCGGGGATTATGCCTCGCGGGCCGACGAAGCTCATGAACAGCGTCTCTCGGACCGTAAATCGGTCTCCCCGGGTCGTCAGAAAGACCAGGAGTGGCCGCAAGACGAGCATGACGACCACGACGACGGCCAGGCCACCGAGCCCGAGGGCGAACAGCTGGTCGAACTCGAGCAGTGCCGCGAGCGTGATGAAGACGAAAGAGAGGACGATCAGCGTAATATCGCCTTTGAACGCCTCGATCTCCTCCTCGTAGGGGAGACCGGCGTTCCCGAGGATCAGTCCGGCCGTGGCCGCGGCCGCCACGCCCGCCTCCGAGAAGACGTAATCGGCCGCCCCGAAGGCGACGATCGCTCCCGCGAGCGTGAGCAACCGAGCGTTTTGCGGTGCGTTGTCCGGCGAGAGATCGACGTACTGGAGCACCGACCAGACGACCGCGGCGACGACGACGCCGATGAGGAGCCCCGTCCCGAGCCGTTCCGCGAACAACTGGAGAAAGAGTTCGGTGGTCAGCGACTCCTCCCCGACGGTCATCGCCTTGAACAGCACGACCGCGAGGATCGCCGCCGTCACGTCGTTGACGATCCCCTCCGTCTCGAGGGTCGCTGCGACCCGGTCGCGGACGGGAACGACCTTCAGGATTGGCGTGACAACTGTCGGTCCCGTCGCGACCAGGAGCGCGCCGATCAACAACGCGATGTCCCAGTCGGCACCGAGGAAAAATCGGACCGCGCCGGCAGTGCCCAGAAACGCGATCGCCGCGCCGATTGTGGTCAATCGTAACACGGCCGCCGGTGCCTCTTTGATCTTGTCGATCTTGAGGTGGAACGCGCCCTCGAAGACGATGATGGCGACGGAGAGGCCGACGATCGTCGAGAGGCCACTCTCACCGAAGGAGTCGATGGTCAATGCGCCGACCCCTTCCGGTCCGATCGCGACCCCGGAGACGATGAGAAAGAGGACGCTCGGAACGCGGAACCGGGCCGAGAGGAGCTGCGAGAGGACGCCGAGACCGACGATCGCGGCGACCAGGAGGAGCAAATCTGCACCGCCTTCTGCCCCGGTCATCGTGGTCGCTGGCGCCCCGTGATCGGTCGGCAGATCGACACTGCTGGTCTGTCCATTCGTCCGAAAGGAGTCATTCCAACAGGTTAACTCCTGTGAGAAACGATCGTGATGTGGTCGATACTCATCCCAGTGACGACCCGATCGGAACTCGTGAGGGGGCGAGATCGGCCGTCACCGCGCCGGGAACGATCAGGCGTCCGTGTAGATCCGATCGACGCGGTCCTCGAACCGCTCGAGGATGACGCGTCGCTTCTTCTTCATCGTCGGGGTAAGCATGTCGTTCTCCTCGGTGAACTCCTGTGGGACGAGTTCGAACTGCTTTATCGTCTCGTGTTTCTCGAAGTGCTCGTTGGCGCGGTCGACCTCCTGCCGGACGTACTCGCGGACGCGCTCGTCGTCGCACATCGCCTGGGGGTCGTCGGGGAGGTCGATGTCTTCGGCCTCGGCCCACTCG
>NZ_FOFD01000002.1:170827-180593 GCF_900110865.1 Natrinema salaciae | reverse complement strand
TAGCACCTATAGTTTTCTCTGGAGATGTGAGAACGGGGGAGTCGTTCGTGGACCCCAGCTGTACACGGCTTTGAAAAAGGTTGACGAAGATTGGCACTCACGCGCGGAGTCGGCCGGCAAGTGTCGGTGCGACGTGGCGGGTTTTGCCTTCCATCCATGTCTCGACGGCGCCATCGGATTCGAGCGCGTCGAGGTGTCGCCCGATAGTACTCCTCGATTTCCCGGTCTCGTCAGAGATTCCAGGAAGTGTCGTACTCTTGTCGATGGAGACGAGATACCGGAGCGTGTCGAGAGTCGCGTCGGACGGGCGCCCCATCAGGTCTGGGAGGCCGATCTCTTCGATCTTTTCGTCGACATCCCTGAACTGGAGTGCGAGGTCAACGACGTCCGGCCGGGCGATCGCGGCGACGGTCAGCGGGAGGAAGATCTCCCGCGGTCCCCCGTCGAAGTTGAGTATCACCGTCCCCTCGGCAGCTTCAAGGACGTCGACACATTCTAACACAGCGACTTCGAACGCCTCGTAGCTCACCTCCTCAACGACGATGTCCGATCCGGGACCGAGTTCGTTGACGGTCTGGTCGACATCCTGGATCGCGCTCTTCGCTCTATCGCTCGTGTCGCCGCGCGGTCGGAGGAGAACGATGATGTCGTCGGCGTCGAGGCCGTTATTGAGTATCGGGCGCATCACCCGCGGGCTGTAGTGCCCGATCGTGGAAACGTATGTACGCATACATCCAATTGCAGTTGTATTCGATTAAACGGTTTGGCTTCGTAATCGCGTAATCGTCCGGTTACGATCCCGAGTAACTGAATACGTTTTCAGAACCGCAAAAAGATTCAAGGTGGTGACGGATCCAGATGTGACCATGAATCGACATACGATTGGCTACCATCGTGAGGTGTTATGCGTCGGATCGACCTAACGGTTGAGCCAGAGGGCTCGTTTCCGGTGCCGACCGCGAACGGCTACCAGATCTACGGCGCGATCCTCTCGGCGCTCGACGGCGTAGACGAGGACGTGAGCACGCGCGTCCATGATTCCTCGATCGGGAGTCTGACGAACAGCGGCCTCCTCGGGACGTTCGACGGAAGCCATCGCGACCACCACAAACGCGTGATCCACGACGAGACGTACGATCTCAAGTTGGGCGTCGCCGACCCCCGCGACCAAGAGGTCTTCCAAGCACTCGCCGACGCGTTCGTCTTCAGCGACGACACACTCGAACTCGCGGATGGCGACTTTCGCGTGCGTGACTTCGCAAGCACGAACACAACCCACGAGGACCTCCTCACCGAGGCCTCAGATATCGCCGCCCGGAATCACGACACCTTCGAAATTGAGGTCCGCTTCGAGACGCCGACGTGCGTTAAGGAGAGTAGCAATATAACTAACATGTTTCCCGCGAGGCAACACGTATTCGCCTCGATATTGCGCAAGTGGAACGCGACGATCCCAGACGAGCGGGCGGACGAGTTCGAAATCGCGATGACTCGCGAGGACTTCGGGACAAACCTTATCGAAAAACCCGACGCGGACACCTACGAGACGCACACCGTCCTCGTCAACCGCGGCGAGAATGGCGGCCCGATCCTCCGCCAGGGGTTCACCGCCGACTGCACGTACAAGTTTAAGGACGCAAGCGAAGCCATCCGGACCGCGGTGACGGCACTCGCGCTCTTCAGCGAGTACGCCGGCGTCGGTGCGTTCGTCTCCAGAGGGTGTGGGACAGTCTCTGTGGAGGTGTCGTAAACTATGACCGGGACAGAACTACTATCCGAAATATGCCTACAATCTGGGTGGAATTGAAGTGACCCACGACACCCCAGCCTCGGCGGCCCGCTACGCGCACGAGTACATCCTCGATACGCCGCTCGTCGGAAACATCCTCGAACACGCCGGCGAGTATGACGCCAAGACGGACCCGGAGGAGACGACATCGCTCGCGGCCCACGTCATTAACGCGATGACGATCGGCGTTAACACCTTCGTGTACAATGCCGTCGACGGCGGTCGCGACATCATGGAGCTCGAGGAAGATCTCTCAGTCCTTGCAGCGGCGCTCGCGCTCCACGATACGAACAAGTACGTCCGCGAGGCGTACGGCGTGGAGGCCGAGGGGAACACGGGCGAAGCCTTCGACGCTTACTTCGAGAACGGTGACGACTTCGGCGTCGAGGCATTCCTCGGCGACGGCTACCGCGACGACCTCCACTACCTCGTCCAGCGGACGGAGGTGAACGAGGACAGCACTGAGACGCGGGGTACGGAGACGGCGTTCGCCGTCCTCGAACGGTACTGCCGGATCGGCGATCAGGTCGCATCGGTCATTCTCCGTGACGGTATCGAACGTGGGTTCGTCGAACTCCGAAAGAAACTCGACGACGACGAGGTCCACCTCATCGAGTTGACGCAGGTCGAGCAGCCGATCCTCAACGACGAACTCCTCGGCGCGACGAAGGAAGTCATTTCGGGACAGGACGACGGTGAAGAGTACGGCGTCGTCGTCGGGAGCACGCCCAATTGCGTGCTGTACCTCGGTGACGAGGTCGACCGTGACGTGCTTCGAGAACGCGTCGGGAGCCACCTGAGTCAGCAACTCGTCGAGACCGATCGATATTCGTTCTCGTGTAAGCTGAACTGGAACTCGTTCGACTACGACATCCTCTCCGAGTTTTCGCTCGACCCGGAGAAGAAAAAGGAGATTATCGCGACGACGTTCCGAGACCTCCTCGCCGACGGGACCGCTGGTGTCGAGGGGTTTGAACATATCCCGGACGACTTCGACCCGTACTTCCCGATCCTCGCGAAGGCAGTCTACATCGACGGCCAATCGGAGTTCGACGACGAAGATGTGCAGGCAGTATACGACGATATATACGAGGAACAAGGCCCGCAAAAGGTCAAGATCCACTTCGTTGCGTGCCTCCTCCGGAACTTCGAGGAACACCGTGAGTTCCTCGAGAAGCTTCGAGAGGGCGTTCGCCCCCGTCTGCACAACGACCTCGAAGCGGAATCGGACGCGATCGGTTCTGTCGTCGACCGGTTCTTCGACGCGACGATGTCCCCGAGCCTCGGCTCGAAGGAGGAGATGTGCTTCCTCTGCGGAGCCGAGGCGGAGACCGATTACCAGAAGGGGCTCTCGGCGGTCTATCGAACACAGGAGTTCTCGCGACGCGTCCGCCCGCACGCGAAGTACAAGAAAATTTGCGAGGTGTGCAACCTCGAGTACGCACTCCTCGCGGACACATGCGAGCGCGCCGACGTCAATCTGAACGCGAACGTCGGCATCGCGTACTATTACTTCGATAAGTTTCTCGGAGACATGCGCCTCCGTGGCGGACGCGTCGGATTCCAGCAGGGTGAGACGATCGACCTCGGTGACACGGAGGTTGAGAAGAGTCTCGTCCGACCCCAGTACTACGTCCAGCCGTTCAACTTCGGTGGACACCCCGCGATGGGCGAGAAGAACCACCGGATGGTCGTCGTCCGACAGCTGATGCAGGCGGCACGGGATGCCGGCATGAAGGTCGTCCTCGGCCGGCCGTTCACACGGTTCGAGAGCACTGACGCGGCGTTCGTCGACGAGGACGCGATCCGTCAGCAGGAACTCCTCGGTCTCGACACGGCCGAGCGGTTCGGCCCGCTCCCGTCTTTCGTCGACCGCGGGGACGGACACAAGCAGTCGAACCTCAGGCGCGCACTCTCGCTCTGCAAAATCATCGCTATCGTCGGCCAAAAGGCGGGGATGCGAAACCCCTATCTTCAACTTGACCAGGACACGTTCCACCACCTCGCCGATTTCGCCGTCCGGAACCATGAGAATGCAACTCGCCTCTCCAACCTTGAGTCGTACCTCGAAACGTATCACACGGACCAACTTATGGACATGAAAACCGTCGCCGAACGAGGGGTCGACCTCTTCGGCGAGCAGTATGACAGCAAGTACAAGAAGACGAAGATCTTCCGCGAGGCAATCGATGCCTTCCTCAGCGGGAAGAATCAGCGTATGTCGGACGATGGCCTCCGCGACCACGTCGCAGCACAGGTGTACGACGCGGCAGACCGTGAGGACTACGCTGGCTACGTGACGACCGAGGAGGCGGAGGCCTTCGTCGACGCATTGGAGGCGTACCTTGTCGAGAACGAACTCGACACCCTCGAGAAACTCTCCGATTGGGAGAACGCGCTCGTCAACTCATACCTCTACGCCTATGAACAGACCCTGTACGAAGACGACAACGACGACGAATCGTCCGCTAACTGAACGCGACCACATCGATCCACAATGACTTTCACATACCCCGAAACTGGCCTCGTCGATTCGTTCGAGATCTACCGCACGCAGAAACCGAGCGTCACGCTCATCGTCGAACGCGATATCACCGAACCGACCCTGTTCCGCAACTCGGCCGACGACCGCGCGGAGACCCAACAGTTCGGCGACCAGTTGCATGCACAGGTCAACGGAGAGAAGTTCACGAGCAAGGAGCGCCTCACCGGCCTCGACCTGCTCCGGTCGCTCGACGACGAGTTCGTCGACGACGAGTACACATACAATGAGCCGGCAACGCTTGAAGAGTCGATCAACGTCGGGACACTCACGTACGGCCTCGCCGGCACCGGCGATCAGGACTTCGCGATCAAGTCCCGCGTTATCGAGGGCTACACGTACACGACCGACGAGTACGACCTGATGAACAAGGAGACCCGGAACGCGGTGTACGAGTCCGGAACGATGCGGACCGACGAGAACGAGCAGTCCGAGGCGTTGTTTGACTACGTCAAAGTCCAGCCGGGCAACTCCCTTGTCCACTTCGTCACACTCGAAGCCGCGACAGGGCCGATGCTCCTCTACGCGCTCCACAACGTCCTCAACACCGGGCGGTACGGCGCTCGTGAGACGCGGACGGGGCGCAACGTCCGCAACTCGATCCGCGGCGTGATCCTCGGCGACCATGACACGTCGCTCTCGACGGGCGAACTCCTGATGGAGTACCACGAGGAAGACGGCGTGATTGAGGCCAGTATCGCCGATTATGTACAGGATGTCCGCCGGGCCGACTGGGAGGTCTACGGCGACTTCGACGGTGCCGACAACTTCCCCGAGTGGTACGAGGAATTGGAGGCCGTCGCGTCGCGAGAGACTGACGACGCCGACGAGATCCTTCGAGAGGAGTTCGACCGCCTCACCGAGGCGGCTGCGGACGTGTTTGCCGATGATGATTGAGCGGACATACGAGGCGCGGTTGTACGCTCCGCTGTTCTACTCGAGCGCAGAGGGGCGATCCATCCGGACGCAGCCCACGCTGTCCGCGACCGCGCTAATGCACGCCATCGGCTACCGTTACTGCGGACTCGAAAAGCGGTACGCGCTCGTCGGGGAGGACGCGACGAGCGCGTCGTACGACCACCTCCGTGATCTGCCGCTGTTCGTGAGCGACATGCGACCGGTCTCCGTCAAAGCCAACGAACGGACGTTCCGGAGCACCGACTATCGATCCGAGCGGCATTTCACGACGGCGGACCCGGACGTCGCAGACCAGGTGACTGGCGGGAAGTCCGTCCCGGAGGTTCTCGAACGATCCGGTGCCGGCTGGCAGACCATCCGTCGGTACCAAGGTCTCTCGCCCGGATCGACCTTCGAGTTCACCGTCTGGAGCGAGGAGCGGCTCCCCGACCGACCGTCGTTTCGGATGGGGATCGGACAGACTGGGGAGTTCCGAGCGACCGAGTCGGACCTCGACCAGCTCGTGTTGAACAAATTTCTCCTTGAAGAAGTATACGACCTTTCGACAGAGACACTAAGCGAACTCTTGGAGCGGAGCGATAAGTTCGAGCGCGGCAACGATCCACGACTCCAGCACTTCGTTGGAGTCGATCCGGCGTACGCGCGCGACATCATCATTCCGGAGGTGAGCTAGATGCGCGTTCAAAGTGCTAAACTCGCGACAGAACCAGCCAGAGAGGGGTTTGAACGGCGCGGATTCGAACATGCCCGCGCGTTTCAGAACCGCGTTGCCGAGTGGGCACACGACGATACCGTAGAACCGGTCGCCGTCCTCCGCGCACCGACGGGGGCGGGAAAGACCGCGACGTTCTACGAGGTGATCGACGAGAACAACCTGACTCTCGTTGTCTACCCGACGAACGCACTCCTCAAGCAACAGCTCGAACGGTTCCGTGAGTGGGAGGCCGTCAGCGCCGAACCGCTCAACAGCGACACACTCGACGGTCACGGAGACGAGCGCGTCGAAAACCTCCTGCAGCTGACCGACTTCTACGAGGGACACGACGTCGTCGTCACGAATCCCGATATCTTACAGGCGATCATTCAAGACTTGTATTGGGGATCGACGAAACCGATGCAGTTCTTCGATCGCTTCGACGCGGTCGTCTACGACGAGTTTCACTTCTACGACGACTTGGCCGCGAGCGGTCTGCTCCTGCAGATGGACATCATGCACGACCGTCGCGGGACGGACGTCCTCCTTGCGTCCGCGACACCGAACCAGTCGTTCGTCGAGTTCGTCGAAGACGAGCTTTCACTCCCCGTCCGAGATATCACCGCGGAGTACGTCTCTGACGGAGATCAGTTCCGTCAGCCGGTGGCTATCGATAGACACGAAGCGCGCGCGATCCACGATAAGCGCGAGGCCGTCGCGGAGCGTCTCAGTGAACTTGTCAACGACGCCGACTATCTCGACGAGCCACAAGTCGCGCTCGTGTTCAACAGCGTCGCGGCGAGTAACGACTTCCACGCGTACCTCGCTGAGGAGTTCCCCGACGTATTCGAATACGCCGCGAAAGACAACGGATTCGACACGAATGACCCGGACGCGGATCTCGGTTCCGGGGACTTCTTCGTCCTCAACACGACGAGCAAGGGTGAGGTCGGATTGGACTACGGTATCCAGACACTGTTCATGGAGACGCCGGCGACGCCAAGTGCGTTCCTCCAGCGGTTCGGACGCGCCGGTCGAGAGCACGAGGCGGTCGTCCACCTGTTCGGTCTCGATGACATGGCGTGGCCCGACGATCTATCGTATCCGGAGTTCGTCGAGTCGGTCTATGACGCGCTCGGAGTGCATCGGAGCCTAGACGAGGAGATTGCGACGCTCCGGAGTCTCGTCGGGATGCGTGCAGCATACGCACTCTACTCGCGAATGGACGACGACGAATGGTTCGGGCCGGAACTGTTTGCGGACTTCGAGTCGGTCACCGAGTACGGAAAGTGGCGTGGGTTCTTTCGCGATGTCGAATCCGCGCTGGAGAACGCCGGCGAGTTCGGATCTCCGGTCATGCAGAATAGTACGACTCGGAAGATCCTCGACTTCGCACGACACTGTTTCGGTGCCCTCGGAAGTCTCCGTGGCCGTTCGCTACCGGTCGACATTAGGTATCCCCGAGGCGACCGGCGTGCGCTCACGTCGTACGACCTCCTGACTACGCTTCGGTACTACGATATTGAAGAAATCGAGTCCGACGGAACACTCGTTGTTGAGCGGCGAGACTCGGCACAGCCGGTCGCGATAACTGCTCGATTCCCTGGCTATGAGAACCGACCGCGTAACTACAGCGGTTCTAACAGCGAAATCGAGCAGATGTTCTCCCGGTGGATCTATCCGGAGATCGAAGAAGCGGATCTCACTGAAACGGAGGTCGACGAAGGCTTGCTTCGACAGTTCTTCGCTGACCTCTCACTCCCGAGGACAGCGATGCCGATCGAAGTCCGGTACGGCCAGTACGTTGCGTACGTCAACCAAGATGGGATCGCTTCCGTCGACATTGAGCGCCGCCAAGTATGAATGAGGAGCTAATCAACGTCTCCGACTTGAATCAGTACGGCTACTGTCCTCGTCGTTACTGGTACCTCCATTTCTTTGACACACAAGGGACCAACTACGAGCGCGTAGAGGGGACATCGCTCCACGACTCGAAGGCAGATCGCGGAGGATGGGTCGACGAGCTCTACCTCGAAGACAAAGATCTCGGCCTCAAGGGGAAAATCGACGTCCTCGAACTCCATAACGACCTGATCCCGATCGAGCGGAAACGTGCGGAAGGCGGTGACTACTACTGGAGTGACGAGCTCCAGCTCGCCGGCTACTGTCTCCTGCTAGAGTCGTACCTAGATGAACCAGTACGGGAGGGAGCGGTCTACCTTTACGAGACTGACCAGCGCATGCACGTCCGGATCACTGACGATCATCGGGACGCAATTCGTGAGCAGGTTGAGAAGATGCGTTCGATGTCTGCAGGCGATGTCCCGCCGATAACGGACAACCCGAAGAAGTGCGCCGCGTGTTCAGTCCAGTCGTACTGCCTTCCCGAGGAGACGCTGGAACTCGAACCTAGTCGAATGCCGAGCCAAGAATGGGAGGAGTACGTATGAAGGCGAGCCAGGGAATGTTCAAGGACTCGGTCGTCTACGTCACGACGCAGGGTTCGCAGGTGCGTATCGACGGCGGTCAAGTTGTCATCTACGATGTGGACGGCGACGACGGCGAACTTGGATCGTTCCCCGTCGAGAAGCTCGACACGATCAACGTCTTCGGTGGCGTCAACTTCTCGACGCCGTTCGTCGCGACGGCGAACGAGCACGGGATTGTGCTCAACTACTTCACGCAGAACGGGAAGTATCGGGGGAGCTTCGTCCCGGAGCGCAACACAATCGCCGAAGTCCGCCGCGCGCAATATGCGCTCGAGGACCGCGACGAGTTGGCGATCGCGAAGGCGATGATCGCAGCGAAGGTCCGGAACGCGCGGACGATCCTCTCGCGAAAGGGCGTCCGAGGGACGACCGTCCTCAAGGACCTCGGCGAACGCGTTTCGACTGCGTCGAACAAGGACGACCTTCGCGGGATAGAGGGCGAGGCCGCAGAACGCTACTTCGGCCGACTCGACGAAACGCTCGTCGACAACTGGACGTTCGAAACGCGCAGCAAACGACCGCCCGAAGACCACATTAACTCACTGCTGTCGCTGACCTACGTGATGATGAAGAACGAGGTGTTGAGCGCGCTACGCTGCTACAACCTCGATCCCTTCCTAGGTGTGCTCCACGCCGATCGGCATGGACGCCCCTCACTCGCGCTCGACCTTCAAGAGGAGTTCCGGCCCCTGTTCTGTGACGCGTTCGTCACGCGCCTAGTCAACCGTGGGACGATCACACATGATCAGTTCGGAAATGATAATCGACTTACCGACGATGGTTTCCAGGCGTACTTGAACAAGTTCGACGGCTACATGGGTGAAGAGTTGACACACCCCCACTTCGAGTACCGCGTGAGCCGTCGAAAAGCGATCCGACAGCAAGTGATCCTCCTGCGGAAAGCGATTACGGGTGAGCTCGACGACTACCACGCACTGGAGGTGTCGCGATGAGACTCGCAGTAACGTACGACGTCAGCGACGACACGAATCGTCGGCACGTCTACCGGACACTGGAACGATACGGGGCGTGGCGACAGTACAGCGTCTTCGAACTCGACGTGTCGAAGAGCGAGCGGGTCGAACTCGAAGACGAACTCGAAGGATACATCGACCCGGCGGACGGAGATCGAGTCCGGCTGTATCGGCTCTGCGAAGCCTGCCAAGAGGCGACGACAGATCTCGGGACCGAACCACCGGACGAGCAATCGAACGTCATCTGACGTCGGCCTTCGTCGACCTTTTTCAAAGCCGTGTACAGCAGGGGTCCACGAGAGTGGGCCGCGCTGTCGTGGGTAGAGTAAGGTTTATTGACCGGCTCAAGCAAAATTCACC